>JAQTXY010000265.1 GCA_028688535.1 Methanothrix sp.
CTATTGCGGGGAAAGTTTTATCTCCTTGCAGTAGACTGCATTTGTGGCGTGCCGGGATAGGGTAGTGGTTATCCTGAGGGACTGTGGATCCCTCGAGCTGGGTTCGAATCCCGGTCCCGGCCCCTAATTTGAATGTGACATATTGACGAGCAAGGCATTCGTTGAAAATCTACTCAAGGTGGGATTTGCCGATATTTCGATTTACGCGAAGCTGGAACTGTTACTTTTCCGAAAGATTCTTCTGTTTAAGCTCATGCCTTTAGCGCCACTTCTCCCGCCGCGAAAGGCTTTGCCAAAAGCTTTCCCGCGAAAAATCAGCAATTACAGGTATCTGGAATCATTCTTTTTCCTCAGGCAGTAGTCTATCCATCTCTCTTCGGATCTTCCACTGCGCGAATCATAACCTTTTCGCATCTCCCAGCTTCACCTGCTCACCGCCTTCTCGAAGGTGATATTCTCCCCCGGACCGTGACGCATTTTAATGCCCTGCCATTTGGCCAAATATTGGGCCAGCTCTCCCCAGAAGGCTGCCAGCCACTGCCTTCTCTCACTATCGCTCCAGCCCTCCACGGAGCTGTTCAGCTCGCGGGCCCTGGCCAGGGCCATAGCCTCCATCTCTACCAGTGGCAGAATTATCAGCACCACCTGACCATCGCCGTTTTCATCATCAGCCACCATCAGATCGAATTCACCGATTCGGATGATCTGGTTGGAGGAAATTCTGGCCGCACGGGCCTTCAATGCGCCATAGGCCAGCGTCTGGAAGACCTTCTCCGAAGAGGCTTTCGCCGCCGCCTTGCTGATCATCTCAAACACCATATCTCTCCAGGACCGCATGCATTTTCCGTTCTCGAATCCATTGGATTTGAGAACCTAATATAAATAATAGCCGCGAATAAGGCCACAAGACAGGAGGGAACGATCGATCATGGGTTGCTTTGAAGATTACATGCAATTTCGTGACGAGGTGGACGAGGTCAAAACGAAGACCCAGAGCAAGGGGACAAGCGATGAATGCAGGTGCATAAAAGATCGAGCTGAGAATGAAAAAACGTCAGCAAGCCCAAAGCCAACGCTTGAGAAAAGGTAGTATCCGCGGCATTTTACTTTTTTATTTTCAATCGGTAAAACCTGCCCTGGCCAGGTAGACTGCTTCATCAGCTGGATTTTAATCCATTTTGGGATACATTCACCCAGAGATGCAGATCCCTGTAAGAGCTGGTAAAGTTCCCTTCCCTGTAAAGCAAAAATTCCAGCTTCTGGCGGTCGCCGGTATGATTGAGAACATAAGATACCGGCCTTTCCCAGGTCTCGTTATGCAGAAGCGTTAGATTCATGCTCATTATTGGATAGATTAATGGGAAATCGTTCCTGGAATTGTTATAAAATGCAGTATTATTCATAAGAGTGCTATTCATAGGAGTATTGTTCAGGGAGATGCTCATGGTGTAGTTAACGAGCGCATATTCATGGTTTACCACGCCCACAATCACAGTGCTGCGATTTCCCGCCTGAACGCTTGTCGGGTAGTCGTATGCCTTGCCGCCCGGGCCCAGGATATAAAACTCAGTGAACTTCTCCCCCTGCTTGGGAGTCACAATCACATATACCAAAGCCGCAATGGATAAAAATATAGTTATTATTAATATTACAGTCAGAGCTTTATCCAGCCGGCCTTTGTCATCCGCCAGAATTTCTCCCTTCCAGGTGCTAATGGTCTCGCGAAATTGAATAGAGAACCTCTCCTCTACAGGAAGATGCATGCGCCTCCAGTAGGCAGCCGCCGCCATGGCGATGGTGAATATGGCCAGGGAGATGACCACCGGAGTCAACCTGATTCCCCAGGGTGTGTAGTTAAGGCCTAAACCAATGAGTGGCACAACCGCTATGGAAAGACCAAAGGAGAGAGCGGTCCTCTCGATTCCTTCCAGATCAGCCTTCTTGGGAAAGAGAGCCGCGATGAGGGTGTAGCCCGGCACAAATAGAACCATAAGCAGACCCAGAGGTATGCGCACAGGAAGATTGGAAAGCGGCGTCAGGGTGAAGATCAGTGTGGCTAGCGCTAAAATTACTGCGGCTAACAGGTCGGACGGAATTTTCTTCATCTTATCTCTCTGCGGTTCACAGAGGCTCAAAAAGCCGCTTCTTGGCTTTGGCTTCCCAAAACCATAATGAACTCTTTGCAGACCTCGCAGGTATCAATACGTCTCACCAGTTAATAATTTTCCGGAAAATCGCCTGCTATCTGAAGAGAGTTAAGCTTTTATATCTAGCATATTGAAATAAAGATGCATGAGCATCAGGATCATAGCTATAATTTTTATCATATTATTCTTTATTTTTGCCAACAATGCCCCGGCCATAGCCACTGAAGAGGATATCTATCCAGATATTCCAACCTGCGACATGCTAACTGCGTCAGAGGCCACGAATTATGCAATTAATATCGGACCGGATATATCCACAGCCAGGTTTACTCTCAACTGGAAAAATGAAGCCAGTAAAATCAAGATGGATATTCAGACACCAGAGGGAGAATGGATAAGACCCGAAAGAGATTCATTTGTAACCTACAAAGAAAGCAATACATCCAGGACATACTTGATAGAAAGACCCGCGACAGGCAGATGGATTATGATGATTAGCCCGGGAAATCAACCAACCGTGCATGAGGATTACTGCATATCCGCACACCTTGTGAACATGAAGAGCGCAGATCAGTATACGGCTCGATTTAATGGGCTTTTCAGCGACAATGCGAAAGATGAAGATAATGATGGGATCGATGACCATATAACAATTGGGGCAAGCGTCAGCGTTAAGGCCGCAGGAAAATACTCTGCCACGGGAGTTCTCGCCAATGTGCAAAATGGAGAAAAGATCAGGATCAACAATGTCGCTTTCCTAAATATTGGCGCCCATAATATCCAATTTGATCTCTTTAATTTGAAATCGCTCGGGCCATACCGTATTGAGAGCCTATCACTCTATGATGAAAACGGAAAGGAGATAGATAGATTTGTGGGAGATTATATAACTAAAGCATATAGGATTAACTATGATAATAGTACTACACCAGGCCAGAGGGCCAAGCTTGCAGGAAACTATTCAGATTACGGATCAGACATAAATAACGACGGGCTCTTCGAATACCTGACCGTTGATGTGGACGTCATGGTTTATGATCCAGGAAATTATAGCGTGATGGGATATTTATACGACGAAAATGGCAAAAATGTGGTCTGGTCCTTAGGATCTGGAATTTTGCCGATAGGTCCCAATACCTTGCATATGGATTTTGACGGCAAGACCATTGAACTGCACAAATTCAATGGTACTTACCATCTCAAAGAGCTGCAACTTGTGAGAGGAGACTCTGCCATAGAGAACCTATCAATGGTGGATACTATAATGGATGCAACAGTCACCCACTCCTATGACTATAGAGAGTTCGTAGATCCAATATGGCCAGAGAAAATCCTTTCAGGTAACGGGAAAGGAGAGATACTTCTTACAATTCAGGTTAGCAGCATACTTCCGGTCTTTCATGGCAGATACAGTATGGATATTGTAGGAGCCAGTATGCCACCAATATCATCAAACTGGACGGTTACGGGAACAAAAAATGGATACAGCTATGATCTTCCCGGAATTCATATGCCGAGCAAACCCAACAACTTCACAGTACAGGCAAGCAATGTAAAGAACCTCAATGTTGGCGTGAAAAAAGACCCTGTAGAAGGCAGAGCCAATATTACACGAACCTGGATTTCAACTCGGGCAAATGCTGACAAGGATGGTACAGCGAGAATTGATAATGACATGATCTCACCAGGAAGATATCAATTCAAGATATTTGGAGATGCAATCGATAATGCCACCCAGGTGACGCTTGAGATGAAAGTGATCAAGAAGCTGCTCATCAACGG
>JAQTXY010000266.1 GCA_028688535.1 Methanothrix sp.
TGCTCTAGTGCTGCCACGGCTATTGCCGGAGCATTGAGAATGTCGATTTCCTCAGACTGCTCAAAGAGCTTCTTAGCCTCTGCTGCCTGGCGATCGGTTATGCCGTAGACCTCGCCGCCAGTTTCCTCCAGCGCGTCTCTTACACCGCCAGGCATGCCGTAGGGTGGTTTGCGATTGAAGAGAACATCATCGAACATATTGCTGCACACAGGCTCTGCCTCTTTTCCCTTCCAGGCATAGTAAATGGGCGCATTGGGAAGATTCTGGGCCAAATGCAGCCTTGGAAGGCAAGAGCCGAAGCGTCCGTCTGCCTTGAGGCGAAGTGCCGCCTCCCAGGCGGATATGCCGCCCGTGCCGCTTCCTACTGCCTGGAAGTAGTGCTTGGGGATTTTTCCAAGCGCGAGAGCGGCGTCTAGCATCACAGTGCCCATTCCATCCCGCCTGGCGATGTTTCTCGCTCCACCCTCAGGCGCAAAGCCGGGCAGGGATTGCACCTTTTCAGCTATTGAAATGGCATCGTAGTAATCTCCCTGCACGGCTATCAGTTTCACCTGCCCGATGCCTATGCTTTCCGCAGCGCCTGATCTGGTAGCGGTCCACATTCTGTCCAGGGCTTTTTCAGGCACAAATAGGATCAGCGGCTGGCCGGTGATTAAGGATACGTGGGCAAAGGCGCGAGCGGTGTTGCCGGCAGAGGCCACTACCAGTATAGGATTGTCGCCCCGCTCCTGGAGCCTTTGCATGGTAGGCGCGGCCTCCAGATCCTTGAAGCTGCAGGTGGGCATCTTTGCGCCACGCTCCGGCCAGTATCCATTGAAGCTGATGTAGAGGTTTTTCAGGCCCAGTTCCCTGGCCAGCCCCTGGCTCTTGTAGGTCACTGGTGCCCCTTCTGCCTCTGCTATGATTCCTTCTACAGGAAGCCAGTCCAAGAAGCGCCAGATGCCTGGCAGGCTTCTCAGCTCAATTTGTCTGGCCTGGTAATCGGCGCGCAGAAGCGAACTGTCATGGGGACAGCTCAAGGAATAAGGAGGCTGCACCGATCCGTCGCTCACACATCGAAGCTGATATTCGCCCATAAAGGCAACTTCTCCAAATGGAGAATATAACGTTTTCTATTTGGGGACAAAATTTGTCCTAATTGTGAAAATAGATGACAGGAAGAGTACTATTAGTCCAAATGCGATCCATCCTGGATATTAATGTTTTGCCGCAGGTATAATCCCTCTACCCAAAAGTAGAAATAATTGGTCTGCATTACCCAATAGTATGCCAAATGTGGAGCGGGTGATGAGGGCCGCCTTCCAGTCGGATGAGAGGCTGCGGGAAACCTTGAGAGAGGTCTTCAGGGAACTGGGGCTTTCTGCTCGGGAGTTTTCCAAGGTATCAACAATTCCCCAAAGCACCCTCTACAAGATCCTCTCCGGTCACAGAGACCCAAATATCACCACGTTGCGCCAGATTGTAAAGACGATTCGCCAGCTGGAAGGCTCGGAGGGAAATTTCATCGCCATAATTGCCGCTCGGCCGGTTCTCGACAAGATCAGCGAGAAGAAGATGAAGATAGGGGACAAGATGCTAACCCTGCGAGAGTATTCGGCCACCACCATCGAGGAGGCCATCATCGCTGCCATAAGAGCGGAAAGAGATGGGGCCTCGGCCCTGGTCTGCGCCCCCATAGTCAGCCCAACGGTAGAGAAGCTGCTCTCCATTCCCGTGGCCACCATAATTCCCAGAGACAGTGTCATCCGGGCCATTGAGGTTGCGGCCAGAAAGATTGAATGAGGAATTGTATGAAAAATTGCATAAGAATTAGATATGCAGCTACAATAATACTGAATGCTTCACTGGCACTATGTCTTTTCCTGGCGGTGGCAAGCAGCCAGAGCACGCCTCCGGAATTCCAGAGCGTGAGCGGTGAATTTGCTCAAAAATGGATAAAGGATTTCAAGGAAAAGAATGCCAAGTCTGCTCCCTTGATTAAAAGTGAAGAGAACGGCAGCGACTTATGGAACTGGGGCAATGCGCCTCTGGGCAGCAAGATAGTTGACGGCAATCTGGTGACAGATCCCTATTATCTCCGGCCGCTTTTAAATTTGTCCAGCAACTGGCTGGGCGAGACCTACACAGATCCTGATACCGGTCTTCCTATGGAGACCTACTCCGATCCGCTGACCGGGAAAAAGATCTACCGATTCCTCAATCCTACTACGTCAAAACCATTCTTTACCTATTCCACCTATCCTGATCCCAAGACGGGCAATCTGATTTACGCCTATATTGACCCCATGACGGGAAATGAGGTTCATGCCAGTGCGGCCCCCATTGATCTCATCAATCTCCTGGTGGGCAAAATGGCAGGTCAGGCGGCCTATAGCCAGAATGAGCCATGGACCAGGCTATAATATGAGGAAAGAATCGCAAAAAAAGAAAATCAATCCAGACACGCGAAAGGCTTTTATTTCTCCGCAGCCATTTTTGTTCGTGGGGTTTGGTATGAAGACTGCATTGGCAGTAGTAGTGCTGGTAGTATGCCTACTAGTCGCGGGCGGTTTAGCTCAGGACACAAGCCGTTTCCAGAGTGTGGGTGGGGATTTCGGTAAGAAGATGATCAGCACCATAAAATCCAGTGATACACAGCAGACGGCAGCAAGCGGCAATAATGGCAGCCTGTGGAGCTGGGGAAGTTCGCCCAAGGGAACCATGGTGGTTGATGGCAACCTGGTCGGCGATCCTGCATATACAATGAAAACGCTCAATGTTGTCAAGAATTGGCTGGGAGATTCTTTCGTGGACCCATACGGCACTGCATCTCCAGCTTATACCTATACAGATCCTCAAACGGGTGAGCCGGTTACGACTTATGTGGACCCGGTCAATGGCCAGTCTTACTACAAGTACACGGATTCCAAGTCTGGCAAGACGGTCTACGTCTACTTTAATCCTGAAACGGGAGTGCCGACCTACGCCAGCTATGGACCTGTTTCCGGCCAATATGTGGAGCAAAAGAAATTTTCTCTGCCGCCGATCTTCAGTTAGACACTCGAAAGCCTTTTATGGATCTGGTTTAATGTCATAAAGGTGGGGTTTGGTATGAAGACTGCATTGGCAGTAATGATAGTACTAATAGCTTGTCTCTTGGCGGTGGATTGCCATGCTCAGGACGCGAGCCGTTTCCAGAGTGTTGGTGGAGAATATGGCCGGAGTGTGATTGGCACCTTTGAGGCCAATGATACAGCACCATCTTCCGCCAGCAATAATAGCGGCAATGGCAGCCTGTGGAACTGGGGAACTGCACCTAAGGGAAGCCTGATCAAGAATGGAAAGCTGGTGGATGATCCATTTGCTACCTGGAAGTCCTTCAATTATTCGGAGGGCTGGATAGGTGAAGTTGAGACGGATCCCTTCACAGGAAGATCGATCTATGCCTACAAGATTCCCAGTACCGGGGAGATCAAGTATTTCTACATTGATCCTTACACAGGAAAGCCGGTCTATGTGGACAGAGGTAATGCCGTCTCAAATACATATGGTACCGGCAGTGAAAATTATGCACTGCCTGCGATATTCCGCTAATGTGATAAAATATTGGAGAGTGGTTGATAGATGAAGTATATTGCTATATTATTATGCATAGTGGGCCTGACTATGGCCGCAGACTATACAGACCAGCAGCAGGCCATAATAAACGGCCTGCGCCTGTCCTACCAGCTCGGTGAAGCGCATGAGAAGTACATGCAAGGCGGAGATGCCACAACCTTCAACGCCCTGATAGATCAGTGGAATGCCTGGGTGCGGGCCATCTTCGGAGAGGATCCAAACATGATCATGCAGAAGGTGACAGCCCCAGTGGATCTTTCCAAGCCTTACCTCCTCGCCAACAACACCACCCAGGGCGGCATGGTGCATGCTATCGATGGGTCGA
>JAQTXY010000267.1 GCA_028688535.1 Methanothrix sp.
TGCATTCGCCGGAAATGATGCGATGGCTCTCTTATGTTGCGGCTTACCCAACAGTCGAGGATGTGGATGGTTCATACTCCATCATCATTGTAGCCGAAAAAAATGATCGGAATGAAATTGAGAATAAGTCGAAGCAAACTTCTCATCGCATTTGAAATTCTGGCACTACTGCTTAGCACTTATCGGTCTTGAGGGGGTCTTGGGTTCCGCTTCGAACCTGGGAGCGGAAAACTCCCAACTGATTGGAGCGAAGAACCAGCTGTTTGAGATCGTTTGCGTCTCTGGGCAATTCTCAGCAGAAGACCTTGCCGGCGCACCTTGCCATTTTCCTGAGCAAAATACTCTTTATTCATGTTTAAGTCCATGAGATCCTTCCAACCTTCAGAGAGTATAAAATCGAGGAACGCGCGGGGCGAATGTGAGTTGGATAACCTTATTTCTATAAAAAATAATATGTTGAATTAATCCATATTCTTTACAGAGTGGATCGATTTTGATTATTTATGATAATGTATAATACAAATGGTAGATCGAAGAACTTTTTGTAAATCAATTCATTATTGCTTTTTCATAATTCTCAGTTATTATGGCTAATACTGTTATTAAGATTTAACATATATAAAAAATTTATTAATTGATGTTGTTTCATAAATAGAGAATTGAATAAGTATAACTAGTATGACATTGATATTAAATTGATTAAAACAGTTATCGTTGATAAACGATAGCTATGTCTTTAATCATACTAAAATATTATTGCTTTAAGGGAGGGATTTAAGTTGGAATGGTTTGCATTCGCATTCTTGGGAATGATTTTTTACTCAGTTGCAGGATTGCTGGATAAGTTTCTTCTCAGCAGCTATACCGACGATTCCAATGCGTATATTGTCTGCCAGGTATTGGCTTCTCAGCTCTTTATCATCCCGGTGTTTTTGATATCCGGCGCCGACTTTGTGTACCCGCAATCCCTCTTTGCTCTTCTCTTCGGAAGCTTGCAGGTATTTCCCTGCTTTTTTTACATGAAGGCCTTAGCGATTGAAGAAATTTCTAAAGTATCGGCGCTGGAATATGTATATCCATTATTTGTATTCATAGGCTCCGCACTTCTTTTAGGAGAGGTTCTGGAGCTGAGACATTATGCAGGAGGGCTATTGCTTCTCGTTGGCACTCTGCTCATATCCTGCAAAAAAAAATTATCTGATCAAACTGATTTATACAGTTATGGCTCTACTAACAATAGCTTGATCAGCAAGCAGTTGAGACAATTCATCAGTTCCCTCTCACCTGCCATCAAGCCATTCCTGTCATACTGGGTCTTAACCGCCATCTATTATCTTTCCCTCAAGTATCTGCTCATCTCCATCGATGAGTGGAATCTCTACATCTGGTCATCTCTAGGCAGTCTTATAGCGGTCTTGCCACTCATGGGCATCTCATCCATCCGTAGCGAAGTCAAGAGCTTCTTTAGTCAGGGTGGCTTGGCCGTGGGAGCTTTAATCTCAGAGGAGACGTTCCAATTCCTGGGGATCATCTTCTCCATTTTTGCCTATGCCATCGGATCGGTTACCCTGGTATCAAGCATCGGAGCACTTCAGCCCATCATGACTGTGCTCATCATCCTGGGCCTGGGAGTGCTAACCCCTAAGCTGGCAAATGTGATTAATGAAAAAACGGATTGGTGTTCCCTGAAACAAAAGGGAATTTCGTTTCTTGTGGTGGCGATAGGCATATACTGTGTGAGTTGACCCTAAATTATCAAAGCTCTCGCATAGCTTCTTGGTAGCACTGGTAGGCACTATTACTGAAGCAGACGGCGATGATCTCAATATCGCTGTTCTTCTCCTGGAATGCCTTCATCTCTCTAAGGGCAATGCGACAGGCTTGCTCCATGGGAAAACCATAAACTCCGGCACTGATTGCCGGGAAAGCTATGCTCTTTATGCCATACTGCTCCGCCAGATTCAGAGAGTTTCTGTAGCAGAAGGCCAATAGATCGTCCTCTCCGTTGTCTCCCCCTCGCCAGATGGGTCCTACAGTATGAATGACCCATCTTGCTGCTAGACGGTATCCCCGAGTGATACAGGCCTCGCCCGTATGGCAGCCTCCGATGCAACGGCATTCCTCCAGGAGCTGCGGGCCTGCAGCATTATGAATGGCACCATCCACGCCCCCGCCGCCCACAAGAGAGTTGTTGGCGGCGTTGACTATGGCATCGACCTTTAGCGTGGTGATATCAGCCAGTAATACGGAAATCTTGTCAGTATCTCTGGGATGCCGGTCCATATCTTGGAACTCCTTCTTGCACGAAGTTTTTATTTGTTAATCGGATAATATTATTCTTAGCATTTAGGCCTTTCCTTCTTTTCAGCAATGCAATCAATTGCGGAAAATTTCTTAAAGCCTCAGGTTCATAGACCTTTTTGATTCCATGCCGAAGATGATTGCCATATCTATAAGAAATGCCTTACAACCTCGATTAGTTCTCCTGACGCTCTGGGTTATTATTCTCTGGGCAGCTATGGTCTTTGCCGCGCAGGGTAGCTCTGATTTAGTCCAGGAAGGGACTATCCCAGTCTTCGGCTACGAGATCATCAATGTCTATCCGCATAGCAGCCTGGCGTTCACTCAAGGGCTGGTTTATGATGATGATGGACTGCTCTACGAAGGAACGGGGCTTTACGGGCGGTCAACGCTATGTCGCGTCGATCTGCAAACCGGTCGGATTCTGGATCAGAAGCACCTTGATAGCAGCTTATTCGGAGAAGGCATAGCTCTCTGGAAGGATCGCATCATTCAGCTTACCTGGCAGTCGGGCTTGGGTCTGGTCTATGGCAAGAAGAATATGACTGAGATAGGCAACTTCAGCTACCAGACGGAAGGCTGGGGGATAACCTCCGACAACAAGAGCCTGATCATGAGCGATGGCACGGATGTTTTGCATATTCTTGATCCTGAGAGCTTTGCAGAAAAGGGCCGGATACTGGTCACAGCCAATGGCAAGCCGCAGCAGGGCCTAAATGAGCTGGAGTATATTAAAGGGCAGATCTATGCTAATATCTGGCCTACAAATTGGATTGCGATAATATCTCCAGAGAGCGGTGAGGTGAAGGGCAAAATAAATTTGCAGGGGATCTTGCAGGAGAGCGATCTTCAGGGCAGCAGAGTAGATGTTCTAAACGGCATTGCATATGATGCATTAGGAGATAAGCTCTTTGTGACAGGAAAGCTATGGCCCAAGCTCTTCGAGATCAAGGTGGTGCCAAAGGGAGATTTGAATTGAAAGACCGTACTAAAATCAGTATATTTAATAAAAATATATTATTAGATGAATCTAATTTTCTCCCTCATACTTGAAGGAAAGCCTTACCTTGGCCCTGTACTCTGCGATCTTTCCATTCTCCAAGCGGACATCCAGCTCCTTGACTTCGGCAATGCGCAGGTCTCTCAGGCTTTTAGTGGCCCGGTCGACCACGGTCTTGACTGCCTCTTCCCAGCTTGTTTTGGAAGTTCCAACCAGTTCTATTATCTTGTATACATCTCCGTCTGTCATATGTCCATCACTCCTGAAATTCCAGAATATAGTTAGGCGTTTCTCATTGATATATTTTCCGAAAGAAGGCAAGGTAAGCGCTAAGCAAAAACCTGAAATAATATCCAGCCACGCATGAGCCAGCAGCAAGGAGATGCCAGATCTTGAGCAGGAGTATTGGAGACATGCCTAGAAAGAATGTGCCTGGAGACGAGTCTGTGGGAATCGATGATTTATCAGTTTATGTGCCTAGGCTCTTTCTTCCCCTGGCAGGGGATTTCTCCAGCAACCGAGGCATTGATCCTGGAAAATTGATTAAGGGAATCGGCATCGAACGCATGGCCGTTCCAGATGCACATGAGGATGCGGCCAGCATGGCTGCCA
>JAQTXY010000268.1 GCA_028688535.1 Methanothrix sp.
ACCTGGATGGCATTGGACATGGTCTTGCGGTAGGACGGCGGGACCTGAATCATTCTCAGCCTGGGGCATCTTTGCATCAGGTTAAGGAAATCTACATTACTGGCCCGAAAAGCCAGGTGAACTGTCTTCTCATTTGGGTTCAAATTGGGGATTTCATTTCTGGCGCTGATTACTCTAAGTCTCATTGTAGCACTCCTGACCATAAGATGTATTTCCTAATATTAATAGACACTTGCGTGTAATATCATTGTTAAAATTATGGATTTAGCAGCGCCGGAGCGAGGAAATTATGTTCCATTCAATTATCTGAGCAGGAAGATTGGGCCAAGAAAGCGAAACATAGCGATGAGCGTGGGCGGAGATTTTCCAGCTGGCCTTCACGGCGAGGCAGCCGATCTAAATAATCTTACCGCGATGCGCCTCTCGGAAATTTAAATCCCTCATCTGACAGAAGCATCGTCCCTGGAACCATTGATAGTGAGTCATCTCTTTCCAGATCTCCTTCAGACTTTTCTCTTTAATGTTCCCAAAGGAAAGCGGCATGTAAGCGCAGGGCAGGGCCTCGCCTGCTCCATCTACATGGATCCATCTCCGCCCGGCAAAGCATCCGAACATCTCCGGACTGAGGAGATAGGGTAAAGCTGTGACCCTGGGGCCATTGGATCGGTTCTTCTCCTTGTGGAAGCGCTCCAACCGGGCGACATCCTCAGATGTCAGTACCTCATCTTCATGCGATGCCCAGCGGCCCACTGCCACAATCTCATAAAAAGAAAGTTCGTGAACGCCCAGATCCGTGGCCAGCGAAAATGCGTCTTCAAGATGGTCGATGTTGTGGGGAGAGGTCACCATGAAGAGATCCACCAGAAGCCCGGATTGCAGCGCATTTTTAACTCCGTCGAGCGCATCGCCAAAGGCACCGGAGCGGCCCCGCACCCGGTCATGCTCTTTTTCGAAGGGGCTGTCGATGCTGATTCGCACGGCATAAAGCCCTGCCTGCTTGAGCTGCTTCGCCCTCTCGGCTGTGAGATGATAGCCGCTAGTGAATGTTGTGGCAACGGCCCGCCCATCCACAGAGGAGACCAGATCTGGCAGGTCTTTTCTCAGCATGGGCTCGCCCCCGTCAAAGGTTATGAGGTATGAGCCCAGATCCATGGCCTGGGATATGGCATCCTTTACGACAATGCTTTCCAGAATCTCTCCCTGGCGGGATGGAGCGCTGCAATGAATGCAGTCATTGGGGCAGGCCCTCATGACTGCAATGGAAAACTGATCAGGAACTGGACGGCGGGTTAAGGCAGCCACCTGGGCAGAGAGCATGCGATCGAATGCCTTACTTGGCGCTGGCGGAATCCAGGTGGAGAAGATGAACTTGTCCGAGCCGCAGCTGATGGGCTTCTCATCAATGAAGATCTTATTGATCCTGTCTATGACCGGCCGGGCGAAGGGCGCCAACGCCCCGCGGGCAGCAAGCCGGATACCTCTTCCTTCCGGAAATGCTTCTATCCTCAGCAGAGGCTTTTTTGCAATCTGCATCTCTCTAGTCCTCGGCGCGTCATCTCGTCTACGATGCTCTCCAGGCGAGATAACATCTCATCGCGTCCTGTTGAGAGAGAGAGCTCTTTCTTTGCGAGGCTGCTGTGGTCATCAATGACCTTAATGCACATTTGCCTCGCTACATCCTCATGATACTGCTTACTGTAGATTATGGGGAGTGTAACTGAAATATTCTTGGACGATTTTCCCTGATCCAATCCCAGGAATTCCTCCAGGTCATCAAGTACCTGATAGCTCAGACCCAAGTGCATCCCATAACTCTCCAACCTGGCTACATCCTTCTCATCAGCTCCGGCGATGAGTCCACCCATCTTTGCTGCTGCGGAAAAAAGAGATGCGGTCTTTTTAGAGATGCATTGGTAGTATTCATCATGGGAAGAGGCGTAAGATAAATCCATCAGTTCTCCTTCTGACATGTCCATGCAGGCGGAGGCAAAAGTGCTAATTACCGGCTGGCTGTAATGAGATATTAACTCTATAGATCGAGATATAAGCCAGTCTCCCGCAAGAAGAGAGGCTTCCGGTCCAAAACGCTGCAATGCGCTTTGCGATCCTCTTCTCTCTAACCCCTGGTCGAGGATGTCATCATGCACCAGGGAGGCGGCATGAACCAGCTCAATGGCCATTGCCGCATTCAAAGCCGCAGGCGCGCCACTGCCCATGGCCTGCGCGGAGAATACCAGGATAAGGGGTCGAACTCTTTTTCCCGGAGTGGAGAGCACATAGCTGATAATCTCTCCCAGGGGAGAATCTGGCAGGCTTCTCACCAGTTCGGCGAGTTGCTTGTTAATGAGGTTGTATTCATCCCAGCCGGAGAACATTGAATGGGTTACTTTCGGCCTGGCTATTTAGCTTTTGCTAATGCGAATATTTTGACTAGTAATGAATATGAAGCGAAAGCCTTTTAGGTTAACAATAGTTATTTAGAGGGAATTGAAAAAAGCTGTAAATTGGTGATAAGTGATATGAAGATATTACATTTGATTCTCATGGCCGGTCTTTTCGCAATGATCTCGAATGCAGCGGCCCAAAATCCACTTGAGGCTGCTGCCAGTTCTCTCCAGGAACAGGTCAATGCCGCAGGACAGCAGCTTCAGGAGAAAGCCGTCCAACATGCACTCGAAGGAAATCTAACCCAAGAGCATATCGCCCAGGATCTCAATGCCACCAAAGACAATCTTACGGCGCAGGCAACTGCGAAAATCACCCAGATAAGTCAGAACCTGAGCTCCGAACAGCTTCAACAGAAGGCAGCGGAAGAGCTGAAGAAGCAGGTGAGCGAAAAGATTAAGGAGCAACCGGGATTTGAGGTCGCTTTAGGCATTTTAGCTACACTGGCAGTTGTTGGTTTATTGCGGCGAAGAAATTGATTAGGCCCTTACTAATCTTTTTTGTCCTTATCCCAGGCTCCTGGCCTATAGCATAACCATTATATACTAACATGATGACTGACGGTCAGTCATATTGTAAGAGAAACGAAATATGGAACTCAATGATGCAGAAAAAAATAGGCGAAAGTCAAACGTGGCTTTGCTTTCCGTTATCTCGAATTCCAGTCTTGTGATTCTCAAACTTGTTGTAGGAACATTGATCGGATCGGTCTCTGTGATCTCTGAGGCCATTCATTCGGGAGTGGACCTGCTGGCGGCCATCATTGCCTTGTTTGCCGTGAAAAAATCCGGCAAACCGGCAGACGAGGATCATCCTTTTGGCCACGGCAAAGTTGAGAACATCTCTGGAACGGTTGAAGCTTTGCTCATCTTTCTGGCGGCAGGCTGGATCATCTTTGAGGCATTAAAAAAGTTAAGAAACCCGGAGACACTGGATGAGGCCGGGCTTGGCGTCGTCGTAATGTTGATTTCCGTCATAGCTAATATCATTGTTTCTAAGAATCTTTTTCGAGTTGGCAAGGAGACGGACTCCATTGCGCTGATGGCGGATGCTTGGCATCTGCGAACTGATGTGTATACCTCATTTGGCGTCTTCGGCGGCCTGGCCGTCATCTTTGCTGGCAGTCTCGCTTTTCCGGGAGTTGATCTGCGATGGGTGGACCCGGTGGCTGCGATTGGAGTTGCTCTGTTGATCATAAGGGCTGCCTATCATCTGACGGTTGAATCAGCCCGCGACCTGGTCGATGTGGGCCTTCCTCCTGAGGAGTTGGACGATGTGCGAAGGCACATTCGAGTGTTTGCTCCGACCATTAGGGGTTTTCATCGATTGCGCACTCGAAAAGCTGGGTCCAGTCGCTTCGTAGAGTTCCACATAAGAGTCGATCCATCAATGTCTGTGGACGAATCACATCGCATTGCCGACATGATTACCTGTTCAATTAAGCAGCACTATCCCGGCACTA
>JAQTXY010000005.1 GCA_028688535.1 Methanothrix sp.
TCTCCTTCCCATCAAACAAGCGTCCAATTCCATGTTAGTAATTATCTTGGCCGATATATTTAACACTATTCAGGAAGACTTTCGGAACGGGACAAAATGCTCGGCCTGCCGGAGACGGCACCTGTCCAGCGCTCCCGGCTATCCCGCCGCCGCGGCTGCAACCACCCGAGGAGAGAGGGTGGGGTCCGGGGAGGGGGAGAGGAGGCGCAAGCCAGGAGAACCGGACACAAATGAGACAGCTTAGAACTCCATGATGAGCCTTGAACCGGCTATTTCCGCCGCCTTGTCCTCGATGCAGCCCATGGAAAGGCAGGGCTCCACCTCATTAAGTTTTTGGACCGCTTCGTCTCGCAGGTAGATTTCAGCGTCCCGCTGGTCGTTGGCGTTGCTGATGTAATTTGCAGATGCGTAAATGTCCTGCTGGATCTCATCAGCTTTAGCTAGACATTCTTCTGCCTCTGCCAACGCATCTTCGGCCTGTTGTAGCAAAGCATCTATGATCTCCTGGAGTTCGTCGGTAATCTCCTCGCTGTTATACAGTATTTGGTCAGCCTGGTTCATGTAGTCGTTGGCGTCTTCCTGGAGACGGGCGGCTTCTGCTTCTTTTCCTGCTTTCGCTTCCTTTTCTTCACCCAACTGCAGCTCCCGCTCGGCTATTTTGTCATCCCAGGCAGCAATCTCGACAACTGCATCGTAGAACTGCTGCTTGAGGTCTGCGTGGTTGTTCATCAGCTCTTCTCTGGTTTGTCTCCAGAGGCCGGTAATGGTGAACATGACCCAACGACACCGGCAGAAATCGTGCTGCAAGATTTCGTAAGGCGGCTCCGGCTCCTCTTCGGCGGTGTACCAGCCATCGAGCCGCAGGCAGATCTCACAGCAGCCGGATTTTGCCTGATGCAAGAATAGATAGATCGTTGCAACGGGACATTCCTCATCATCTGCCATCTTGTCCTCCTCACGAATATGAGACCACTATCAAGTCCTCGACATACCACGTAGCCATCGCAATATTTTCAGGGTCCAGGATGCCCCGCAAGACATAAAGGAACCTCCACTTAATAGTGGTAGAGAATGTAGTAATCTGCTGAGTGCTCAAGAGTGCAGTCCTCTCTTCATCCGAATAAATCTGTAAAGTTATGGTTGCACTGCCAGCAGTCCGGCTCGCTTTGCAATAGTAAACGGTGCCCGTCGAGATGGAATAACCAGCACTCAGTGACTCATTCTTTGCCAGGTGCAGTTTTTGAGAGACTACATTTCCCTCGTCATCCCACTCAATCGAAATTATTGCAGACGGGTCATTCGAGCCCATCCCTTCCAGGATTTCCGAGTGTTTGTTGCTGAGGCTCCAGGCAACTAAATAAGTTGGCTCAGGGTCTGGACTCTGATAAATATCTGAGACCGATGCTAGTTTGAGTTCAAACCAGATCTCAAATGCATCAAAGCAGTCTTTCTCGTAATCCTGGAAGCAGTAAGCCGCACACGATGCATCTATTCCGATTGCAGTAGCCCTGTGCGTTGTGACTGAGAGTACAGATGGATTGTAGGCCATGTATTCAGTCAGATCCTCAGAGTCACCAGGTGCAGGCATAGACTGAGTGGGGCAGGGGTTCACCCTGACTCGCATAACTTTGCCATGATACGACGAGCCCCAGTTAGATGGTGCAAAGTAGATGTAATTAGGGTCTGCGTAAGTCCCTAAGAAGCCTACTGTATTCATATCGTCTGCATAAAATACGTCCCTCTCTGCCCAGGACCCAGAATCTGAGAACGGCTTTTCAGTGTCATAGACAAGGATCGTATACAGACTGGGAGCGAACGTAATGTACTGGCCTTGCACACAGCAAGCATTGTGCTGGTCGTCTGCATCCTCACTGAGCAATGTGCTATCGTAAGTTGCGTAAGAATCAGTATCTGTAAAGGGTAATGTGGTGTCGTAGCGCAGGACCAGGTTATAAGTCGCATTCGGGAAGTAGACGAACCGGCCATCAGAGCACGGTGCGCCCAGTCCCTTGCAGTTGGCGCTAACTGTGGCAGCATCAAAGACAGTCCAGGCCCCTGCTGATTGAAACGACTGATTTCTGTCGTACCTCAAGATCTGGCCATGGTAAGCAGAGGTGTTGTGATACGGCGAGAAGTAAATGAAGTTCTCAACTATTACCGCACCCCAGTAGCCTTTAGCAGCTCCGCTGGCCATGCTGCCCAAGTCATAAGTCAGCCAGGAGTCTGGTGAAGAGAACGGCTGAGTGGTATCGTAGCGCAGGACTACGCCGTCATAGTCGCCATTGTTGTAAGGTACGAAATAGATGTACTGGCCATCAAAGACCGCCCCTCGAAATCCACATGCATAGTGTCGAGAATGAGCACAAGATATGTCTAGACAAACCCCAGTTGCACCAGAGTAAGTACTGCCATCAAAAAACATGGCTGCAGAGTCGGATGCTCGTGTAACATACATCTCACCTTCTTTGCTTATACTTAGATGAGTTATTGCTGTTGTGTTTTCAGGGTTAGTCCAATCCCCATCCAAGTTTCTCCAAAGGTGGTCATCTCCTCCGATGCCATACACTTCATTTGACCAGTAGGCTGTTATTTCTTTTAAGACACCTCCTAATGATATCCAGGAGCTATTAACGTAGATGTATGGTGCTCCGGTCGAAGCAACTACCGCAGGGCAGCCATCATAAGAGACTGATAGGCTGATAAACGGACCAGAGGCGAACAAACTCCAACTCCCGTCATAAAACCAGAGATTGTCATCTGATCCTATCACGTAGATCGCTGTACTGCTGAATACTGCAATATCTTTTAAGCTACCACCGATTGAGATCCACGAGCTTGTATCTGGTGACCAGATCAAGCCCTCACCAGTTGAATTATCAACTGCACCTATTGTGCCGTCTGCTCCTATACTGACTTTAGTTATCTGGTGTGAAGACATCTGAGTCCAGGTGCCATATGTATTTCTCCATAGTGCTAGATCGCCCCCCACAACGTATATACTGGATAAATTGACTGCATCCCAAGACCCCACTGATTTGAAAGGCTTGGTAGTATCGTAGCGCAGCACTATCCCTGAGGCAGAGCCGTTGTTGTTGGGCACGAAATACATGTAGCGCCCGTCGAAGATGGGGCTGCCAAAAAATCCTGTTGTGGCGAGGCCGTCCACAGACCCAGCATTGTAAGCCTCCCAGGTGTCCCCGTCCTTGAATACGGCATAGATCTTCTGGCGCAGGACTACTCCATGGGGAGAGCTGCCGTTGTAGTAAGGGGTGTAGTATATGTACTGGCCATCTGTGCCCACTCCAGAGTAGCCCTTGCAGTTGAGTGAATCTGTATCTTCTGCGTCCCATACTGCAGTATTCCCTACCCAAAATACCATATTGCTCCTCCTGCTTACGAGATGGTGTAAGTCGTGTCGTCCTGGCGGTCGGTGGTGTCGTTGTCATCCCATGTATCGGGCGAGTCGCAGACCTCAGCCCGCACGTAGTTAGTGCCGATGTCACAGGCTACTGTCCTCCATGTCCAGGAGTTACGGGCCTGCCAGCCAGTCATATCCCGCCAGGCGTTGCCTGTACTCGGCCCTTTCAGCCAGAATCTATGATAAATCTTAGAAGTCTTGTTAGCAGTAATAGAGAATACAATTGTGTTCTCATTAGCTTGCGGTGACGAGAGGCTGGGCGTAACTGAGGTGATAGCAGCCCTTTGCACTGTAATCGCCAGGTCGGAATCCTCATCGTCGTAACTCTCCTCTCCCGCGTGCTTTCCGTCCCGCACCTGGCACTTGATAGCGATTGTCTCAAAGTCCATGCGGTCTATTTGGTAGAGGGTCCAGTTCTCAGTCTGCCAATCTGTGAGCTGCTCCCAGGAGGCCCCCACAGTTTCCCGGTAGAGCCAGAACTTGTATAGGATAAGGTCGCCACCCACGTCAGATGCATCGGCTACTACGTGGATTTTATCACCTATGAACGGATTGCCGGGCTCATTGACATAGACCTCAGTAATCGTGGGTGCCGTGTTTGAAGAGACTGCGAATGATATATTGGCAGTGGCATCATAACTGCCCTCGCCTGCGTTATTGCCGTCTCGAATCTGCACTTCGATGGTATTGCTGCCAATGTCCCCCGCCCCAGGAGTCCACTGCCAGGCATTCTTTTGGCTCCAATCCTGCACCAGCTTCTTCTTTGAGGCTGTGCCCGGTCCTGTGAGAAAGAAGCGATAGAGAATTGGATCTGATTCAGGGTCGGACGCTATGCAAATGAAGTCCAGAGCGGTTCCCTGGCCGCGGGGGCTGGAGAGGGAAGGCGTTAAGCTGGTGATGGTGGGCTTGGTGCCTGATCCTGTGTCTGGTGCTGTGATCATGTAGCTGATCGTTGCCAGGTCGTCATAACTTCCCTGCCCGGCATGATTGCCGTCCCGGATCTGCACTTCAATGGTGTTCACGCCGATGTCGTCAGTCCTGGGATTCCATTCAAAGAAATTCCGTCTACTCCAATCCTGCACCTGTTTCTTTACCCCGACAGTTCCTGGGCCGGTCTGGAAAAATCTGTACAATACCGCATCTTCTTCCGTGTCGGTGGCAGTGCAAATGAAATCCAGCAGTATGCCGGCTTGCTGAGGGCTGGAGAGGGAGGGCGTGAGACTGATAATCTCCGGCTCTGTGCCAATCCCGGTTCCCGCGGCTGCCTCGATAGTGAAGTTAACCGTTTTCAGGTCGTCACAACTGCCTTCGGCTGCGTGCAGGCCGTCTCTGAGCTGTACCTCAATGGTGCTCTCGCCAATATCGACCGTTTGAGGCTGCCACTGCCAGGCATTGCGGTGGCTCCAGTCTTGGACCAGTTTCTTCTTGTCTGCTGTGCCTGGGCCTGAGATGAAAAAGCGATAGTAAAGCTGGTCATTATCAGCATCAGAGGCAATGCAAATGAAATCAACCTTAACCTGTTCCTCCTGTGGGCTGTTGAGAGAAGGCGTGAGGCTGGTAATCTCAGGAGCTGTGCCTATTCCTGAGCCTGCGGCTGCGGTTATGGTGTAGCTGATGGAGGTTGACTGGTCGGCTGCACCTCTGTTCAGGCCGCCCCGGATTTCTACGTAAATGGTCGAGGTGCCAACATCGGCAGCAGTAGAGCGCCAGACATAGCTATTGCGATTCTGCCAGCCGGTGAGGTCGCGTGTTACGTTTCCTGTGCCCGGCCCGTTCACAAGAAAACGGTATTCCAGGCCGAGAGAGGGCGTGGCAGAAGCGACGAAGGCTAATTCACTGGCCGCAACCAGCGGGCTTGCCTGGGAGGGTGTAAGAGTGAGTGTGAAGCTGCCTTTAACGTGGCAAGCTACTTGCATTCGGCACCTATAGCCCTTGATTGTCGAATCCCAGCCCACCACGCCGCTAATCTTAACGACTGTGGCCCCGGTGAATCCGTCGTCGAGGATCTGGCGTACTGCATCGGCAATCTGAGCGCAATACTCAGCGCCGCCGTCGCCAGCAGTCTCTTTTCTGGTCCTGATATCCACGACAAAAACCTGATCGGCAGAGAGAATCTGGCCGTGCAGGTCCGAAAGTTCGCAGGAGATCTGGCTTTTATTTACATCTCCACTCAGATCTATTACACTGGCAGATATTGCCTTGTTCTTATAGATCTTTGAATTAACCAGCGTGCAAAGGGCGGAATTGCCAGTTAATGCACTAACTAAATTATCCAGAAGTGAATAGCCAGTCATCATTTCCTCAAATCATGAACTGCCCGAGATACGCCTTCCTCATCTGTTCCGGTCCCATGCTCGGATCTTTGCCCAGGCCAATCACCGGCCAGGAGTAGCCGCCACGAGTGATCAGGTCGTCTTTCTCGACCAGGGCAGAGGTCAGGATATAGGCGATTTGCTGCAACTGCCTGCCTTCATCTGTCTGAAATGACTTGACCTCATCATACCACAAAACGGAGATAGTCGAATCGGAATAGACCGGATCGACATTGGCATCTACGCCGGTTTTGTGCCGCCAGGTGACGAATTCGCCCATCGAACTTGTGTATGCATCCAATAAGCCCATGAAGATCTCCTATGAATAATGTCTCACAAAAAAATCGATAATTGCCACAGAACACGCAACCGCTGCCCATTTGACGACGCCTTTATTATCAAGCCACGAATATATGCACCGAGAGAATTTCAAGATAACTACATTTTTATCATTTTCATTCAATCGCTCAGTTATTAAATTATGTTCTTTTGTATTCGATTCCATTAATTGATCCAGGCGGCTAATTATCATCCCCAGAGTTATGTCCCGGTTCTCTACATCGATCTTCTCTGCTAGTGGTTCCTGCATGCATCCTCCAGACCAAAAAATAAAAGAAGTCCATCACGGTAGCAATTACCTTATTCTCATTCTTCTATGGGGCATACCAGATGGCGGGGAACATATCGGTCTTGCCCTGAACTGCCACGAGCTTAACTCCATTAGCATCTACGACCGTCTTGATACCATCAATCAGGAGATCTGTTCTTCCTCCATCGGCCAGCTCGGCCTGGATCTCGGCAGTATCGCCCAGGATGTCATCAATATGGCCGTGCAGGGTGGTTAAGGTGGCCTCATTGGCGGGACTGGCCGGCAAGTTATCTGTCTTTGCCTTGATAGCTGCCGTCTCGGTCTTGACTGCTGGTAAATCGGTGTCGTGGATGTTGTCGAGAATGCTGTCAACCGTATTTACTGAGCTTTGAGATGCTGCAGATTTGGCAGCATCGTAGGCTGAGGTGAGTGTGTACTCAGATTTCGATGTTACCGAAGCTGCCACAATCTGCCCGCCACCTAAATTATACCCTGATCCGTCACAGGCCGCCTCAAGATTATCTGCTGCTCCCGCATCCCCGGAGAGTGCCTTTGTATTCGCAGGTAGATTGCCGGTCCCATACTTTGCGTCATAGTATTCTTGGCTGACTATTTCGAACTCATGGAAAACCGGGACGTGGTTATTTGGATCGTCAATAGTCAGAAACACCCGGCCATACCTCTGGGTGTTTGTAGCAGTAAACTCTAACTGCATCATACCCGCATCATTATTTGCAATGTAGTTCAAATCGTTATTTGTGCCGCTCGTGGCCCCGGCGATGTTATCTAATATAATGGTTGGAGCGTTGCCGTCGTCGGTATCTGCAATCAAGGTGATCCTTTCATTTGAGATGGTAAGAGAACCTTTAATTGTCACACCATCTGTTTTATCACGGAACGGCCCCACTGAAACGATTACAGCCGTATTATATCTTAATTCTCTCATTAAGACCACCTCTGCCGATATTGAAATACAATCGCAGGTACAACTGAGGCCGTAGAAGCTTCTGCATATTCTTCAGTTACACCGGAATATCCAGAAGCATAGCCGCCCATGCAGATAGCATCTGACGAATTGCCCCCGCCTGCCAGGCTTTGCCGAGCAGTGACTAAATTTCCGCCTGCGCTCCAGGAGGTGCCATCATAAGTCTCAGTAATGCTGCTGAGCACAGAAACATAGCCGCCCATGCAAATAGCATCTGACGAATTGCCACCACCGGCTAATTCATTTCGGGCATTCGCCAGATTCCCGCCAGAACTCCAGGAGCTGCCGTTATATTCTTCAGTTGCATTGGAGTAATCGTCAGCATAGCCACCCATGCAAATGGCATTGGCGGCGTTGCCGCCTGAAGCAGGATAATACCGTGCAGTAGCTAAATCCCCGCCAGAACTCCAGGTGGTGCCATTGTACTCCTCTGTATACGGTACATTTGCTTCCTCTTCAGTTTCCTCGTCATAGGTGTAGCCTCCCATACAGATGGCATTGGAGGTGTTGCCGGACCCACCCATAGCATAACGGCTGATGCTCAGGTCTCCTCCGCTGCTCCAGGAGGTGCCGTTGTATTCATCGGTGGAGGTGTCACCAGAGCCGCCCATGCAGATAGCATTAGACGAGCTGCCCCCGCCTGCTGCTGCGCTCCGCCCCATGGACATGTTCCCCCCAAGACTCCAGGAGCTGCCATTGTACTCTTCGGTGACAGTCAAATCATCATAAGTAATGGAGTAGTTGTAGCCGCCCATGCAGATGGCATCAGCGGGGCTTCCGCCGCCCGATAACATGACCCGTGCAGTGTTAAGGTTGCCCCCACTGCTCCATGTCCCGCTCATATCAGGCTCCTTTTAGAAGCCTCTTGGAGCGTTCCACAAGGTGGGACGGCAGCTTGATATTGCGCCTTTCACATTCGACGAGACCCGTCCTGGCCTGGGCTATGATGTTGACTGCCCCACCTACATCATTTCCTGCTCTGCAGGCAGCCGGCAGTTCCAAGAGGTAGCGGATTGTGAAAGATTTTAGTTCGTCTGTATCCTTATTATCGAGGTCAAAGACATCGGACTTTGCGAGGTTTTGCATGATCTGAGCCCACATCTTCAGTTCTCTAATGCGCTCCTGGCCGTCCTTTCTCATCCACATCAGCTTAAACTGCAGCCGATCTCTCCTAACCTCCAGCTTCTTTAGTTTGAATCCCTTGCAGTTAGCGATTTTGGATTCCACCTCATCCAGCTCGATCAATGCAGTCCGGTAATCGAAAGATAAGCTGACCAGGTTCTCAAACATCACCAATTGCTCGCGTTTTGCCTGGTGGTATTTGCTGGCTGCAGTTGGAAATTTGACATCATTAAGAACGCTGAAGAGGGCTTCAGTAGTTGTCCTGTAGATTGTGTGGCTCTGGATTGACTTCTCTAACCCAGGCATCAAGTCCTGCAAAGAGGCAAGATCTTCATCATCGAGGACGCTGCTAGCTTTAATTTTTTGTAATGAGTTAAGCATCTATTACCAATCCTCCGCCACCCATGCAAAATTTCTGCCAGTCGATACAGTTATGTGAAAATGATTGGTGTCTACAGTTCGGTTAGAAAAAACTGTGGACTGCCCTACATCCAGGGGGATAAGGTCCAGCCTCTTTGGCATTACTGTAAAGCCATGGCTGATCACCTGATCTGAGCCCGTCCCCGTAGAGGTGCCGGAGTGGCGCACAATGACGCCAGCAATTTCTTGAAAGACTCCGGCACCTTTTTGGAGGGCTTTCATAGCTCACACCAGCACGATTGGGATTTTGTCAGGATCGAACTTTATCTCTGACTCACCAACCGCTTCACCGACGCACTGGACCATATTACCAGACCCAGTCGGTACAGTGGCCGATACTGTGCCGGGTGTGGTTGTCAGGTAGTATTTCGCGCCCGGCGTAAGGCCTGTACCTGGAAGTTCCCCGTCCAGGTACACGGTGACATTTGCTCCTGCCTCGACTACTTCCTTTACATACCCCTGTGCCCTCTTGGTTGCATCAGTGGCATCGGCTTTGTCTGCTGTGAGCGTGGTCGTGACAAGGTGAATATACACGACATCGTTGGCAGCAAGTCCCCCGACTCCCGCTTTGCAGACAACAGTTTCAGCCGCAACCCCTGCAGGCATCATGTTCTCGTTGAACCTTCCATCTTCGCCAAGACATGCAATCTTGCCCGCGCTTCCTGCGCCTGCACTCGTATCTATTGCCTGCGATTCCTGGAGTACTCCAGCCCCTTTAGTTAGAAATTTCTCTTTAGTCATTCATATCACCAAAACTGGTTCGCCCATCTTAATTATCAAAGTCGTCTGATTCTTTGAGGTTCCAACCTTCTGCCAGAAACCTCTGCTTGGTGGTGTTCTTGATATCGTTCCGGCGAGGGCCAGATAATAGATCTCGCCAGCATCCAAATCCCATGATGGATTCGTGATCTCTCCTGCTACCTGAATAGTGACTGGTTGCCCTGCTGCCCTTCCCTCCGCCGTAATGCCCACGACAAGTCCCGCATGTGTCGGGTTCTCGCCATCTGCACAATGAGCCGTTCCATCGGCAGGGTCAATTATCACAAACTGATAGGCTGTCAGGCCACCCGATACCGCAAATATCGAATGGCCGGTCAGGTTGAAAATTGGGGGATCAACTCCAACCCTCACAATATTTGCAGTCGGTGAAAGTGTTATCTGCCGGTCCAGGTCAGTTACAGTCACCACCGGAGCCGTATTTTCTACAGTAACGATCGTCACGCCACCACGTTATCCTTTAGGGTCAATTTGCCCACGAATAGCGTTTCTTTAATGCCCGATTGATACGTGACATCACATGCAAAGTAGTAGATAGGATTCAGTAAGGTAGCCATCCGTGTAGCAGAGACTATTATTACAAAGGTTCCTGCAAGGTCATTCCTGGTTATTGTATAGCCGTCAGATAACTCTGTAATCCCTCCCAGTTGAAACTGAATTAAGGCCCCTGTAAGTGGTATTACTACCCCTTGCGAAGTGGTCAGGGCCACAGGCAGAACGAAGCTATTTCCATGGAACCGCACGATTTCAAAATCTGCCATAATTAGCCCTTACCTTATTCTCGACCCCAGGTACTTTCTCAAGAGTCTCCTGGCTGCTGAGCTAAGCAAGCACTGACTGCCTGCGCCTACTACAAAAGTCTCTGACAGTTTGCCTGCGACTGTAAAGGACTGCACGCCCTCATCTTGTAACCTCTTGCGGCCTCCTATGCCGGCGCGGTAGATCTCTAATGCCTCTTCGATGCACGCAGATTTCACATCCTGGGGGACTATTGCAAGCCCACTGGTGCTGTTGTAATCCAGAGTCACGCCATCGATAATTCTGGGGAATGCCCGTTTCTGATCCGGTACACCCGCAGTTATTCCTGTATCATATTTTGTGCCCCGATAATTCCATGAATCAATAGCCTGAGTGGCTCTGTTTAAGTAAGAGGTCTTCTGTTGATCTGCTAGTGCCTGGAATTCTGCGGCCCGGTCATCTCCTACTAAGTAGGTTGCAGTCTCGGCCAAAGTCACATAAGCGTCTAATACGGGTGGTTCGACCATAATGCACACCTAAAAAAATTTTATTTGCCGGGCTTTACCGGCTTTTCTGATCCTGCGGTGTTGATACCAGCCCCGCATATTGTTTCTGTGCCTTTTGCCGGCCCGATCTCATATTTCTCAGGATATTTCTGTAGGTGCTTGAGAGTGCCCTCATCTGAGATCTCCCAGACAGTCTTTTCGATCTTGTTAAAGACTCTCATTACCGAAGCACCTTCAGAATGGCCATAGTGGCCGTGGTTACGTTTGTAGTCGAGAACTTGAGATACTTGGTAGTGTTCAGAAACCGGGCTGACTCCAACGGGCCGCACAGGACCGAGCGGTTGACTGTAAGAGGAATTGCCAGATTGCCTATCTCAGCCCGGAATGCAGGCGGGTTATTTCCGGCCAAGATGTTCAGTTTTGGACTTGTTCCTACAGTTGTAGCGTTGATAATCACGAAATACATGTAGGCGCTATCGTAGGCGATATACTTTGTATTCGTGCTCGTGGGTGCAGCACTCCAATAGGCCATCGTTACATAACTATTCTCATCCGTTAGTGTCCCGGCAGCCGTGAGCGCGGTATCTGTAGCCTGTACCTCTGCCATACCGGCTAGGAGTAAAGCACCGGCTAGCAAAAAATATAGAATCCTATTCATCTTATCCACCTCTTTAGCTGAAGTTGCAGGTCATGACGCCCAAGCACGCCGGCTTCACTACTTTTCTGCCGAACACGTACTCCCCGTCTACCTTTCTGGCATACTGCTTTTCCATCGGCAGGATACGAGTATCTTCTACCTGAGATGCGAAGGTTATGGCCTGCTTGGTTCCGAACAGGACCTTGTTCAGTGTCCCGTTGGTGTTAGGCACGTTGTTGGATACCAGTAGCTCAAATCCTCCAATGTGGCCAATCGAGCCGTTTAAGATTGCTGGAGTTGCCACAGTTGGCGCGCTGGAACCCTGATCGTGCAGGTCGTTTACAATCAGTGCCTCCATCTCAGGAGGTATGATCATCCACTTTGGCATTGCTGCCGGCACCTTGGACTTTTTGAGCTTGGTTCCGCAGTCCGTGATTAGCTTGAATACGTTGGAGGCGTCCCCCTTCGTTACATTAGGAGTCTTGGGTGCTGCGTCCGTGCCCACCAGATTAGAGGCACTGGCATCGACATAACAAGTAGCCACAGCCAAATCTACTGCATCAGCCACGGCATAAGCTGCCTCTACGTTGACCTCATCCATTAGGTTAATTTTGGTTTGCGCTTCATCTTTTCTGGGGATCTTGAAGTTATACCCCTTATGGAAATCAATCGTCAGATGCGTATCTGTATCCGCAATGGTTTCAGGGTCAGGCATATCGACATTATCAGTTACATCGAATACAGTAACTCCGCCGATGCCGGTTAGGCGCACACTCTTAGCGTACTTTACGGAACCCTCAAAATTGTGATTAACCACGCCTTCCTGGGCAAAAACTAACACCTTTTGTAGTTGGTGTTGCACCTCCAACGCCACTACTTCTTCTTTAAACGATTCATAAGACAAAGTACCACCTCATTCTCTTACTCGTCCTTCTGCTTCTGCCCGCTTAATATCGGCCAGCACTTCCGCAGTTATGTTTCCAGTCTTGCGAAGTTCCCGGACCTTTGCCGCAGTCCAAATTGTCTTTCCCTGCTGGCCTCCATTTTGCAATCCCTGGTTCCCAGCCCCTTGTGCATTTCCTCCACCTCCTTGTGCATCCCCCGCACCCTGCCCCTGGCCTTGCTGTTGCTGGCCTTCCTGGGGCAGCATTTTGGCCTGAGCCAGGGCATCAAGGCTGGCGTTGATCTCGGCAGGAGTCGTGCCGGCAATGTTCAGGAATTGCAGTAGTACCGGGATCTGACCCGATGGAACATTGCGCTGCATGAGGGCCTTCATCTTGGCCAGTTCCAGGTCAGCACCTTTTAGCGTCTCGCCTTTCGGCTCCTCTTTGGGCTTCTTGCCGGCTGCCAGGAGAGCCTTTGCTTCTGCGAGTGGCATTCCGAGCGCAGTTTCGATGTCTGCTAAACTCATGTTAGCCTCTTTTTGCTGATTCCCTTCTTGCCCAGCTCCTTGACCTGCTCCTTGGCCCTGGTCTCCCTGGCCTCCTTGTCCTGCACCTTGTCCTGTTCCTTGACCCTGGCCACTCTGACCAAAGCCCTGGCCTCCTTGTCCTGCACCCTGACCTGTTCCTTGACCCTGCCCCTGGCCACTCTGACCAGAGCCCTGGCCCCCTTCTTGTCCAGCACCCTGGCCTTCTCCTGCGTTTCCTTCATTTCCCATTGGATTTTCTCCGTTCCTAACTTGTCGTATTCACTGTCTTTACTAACGAAAAAAATAGAATTGATGAATCTAAAAATGAGGCTTACAAGATCAATATGTTGTGGATGCAATTGGGGTGAAATATGCCCCCTGCTCTGGCATCATCCAGAGTAGGATAGCCAGGTGTCTTGCCTGTCAGGCTCACGATCTGCCCTTTCCACTCCTGGCAATTTTCGCAGGTATAGCTTGTTGATTCGTCGGTGATCTGCACTAAATCCTGCTCATGTTCGAGGGCTCTGATCTCAGTTCCCTCAATCATGGCCTCTCTTGTCACCAGTTGCCCCAGCATTTCTACGTAGCTTACAATATTCCACGATTTTCCGGCTGCATCCTTGAATCCGGTTATCCCCTGTTCAGCCAGCTTTTCTTTCTGAGCCTGGGCCACCTGTTCCAATGTGTCACGTGCCGATAATTCGCCCTTAAGTTGCTCCATAGAGAGAAGTCTAATAACCTGCTCCACTCGGCGCTTGATAACCGAATCAACTTCCACGAAGCTCTCAAAAGCATTATCTGCCAAGATTTCTTTGGCTTTCTGAAACTGAGGTGTGGCTTCTTTGCTGCCCAAGGACTTGTCAACTTCAGAGGCAGCGAGATCAAAGAGCATTTCGATTGCCTCATCACACCAGATGCGACTGCCGGCTAGAATTTCTTGCCTGATGAGATTGGTATTCCGCTGTAAATCGGCCAGCTTTTGAGGATTGTTTGCAGCAAGGAGGGCGTTGTTGTACTCTTTTAACAAATCCTTTTCAGCACCCTCGTACATTTGCACCAGGCGCTTTGTTTGGGCACCTGATAATGAGGATTGCTGAGTTGTCAGCTTAGCCATTTAGCTCCAGGGGAGGGAGCCTGCTCTTTGGTACAATCAGGGCAGCTTGCACACCACGCAGTCTGCCCAATTCCATCTCATAAGCTTCACTGCCTTCTTTTAGGCCCTGCAGTTCGAGCTTGCGTTCTAATGAGATTGCGCCCATTGCATCCCAAAGCTGCGCCGCTTTCGCTGTCTCAATCTGGTCCTCTGGTATTCCGTCCTTGAGCTTGACATGAATATCTTTAATTGCCACAATCGGTGGGTGCAACTGAGACCAGAGATTCAGCACTCTTGGTATTGCTTCCTCAGAAGCTCGGGCATACTTGCCTACCTGGGCCAGAGTGGGGATGAGCCGGAATTTTAGGGCAGTCCCGGATTCTGCCGTGCCTGCATCCTTGCCGGCGAGAAGAACCTTGCTGAGCTGGAGCATTTGCAAGAGCTGATCCATCTTCTGCTCAATGGCTGCCTCTACATGAGCGAGCTGGGCGTCCCAGACCATCAGGCCAGGCGGTACATCTCCGGGCATTGTAAATATGGGCTCCCCTGGTCGATAGACCCACTCACCTAAGCTGTGGTCAAATACCGTAGCACTCTCCGGGATAATTGGTGTGGGCGCAGTAAACTTGGACTGGACCTCATCCCGCTCCGCAAAAGAAACCTCCAGGGATTCGATTAAAGATAGGATCGATGGCTTGTAATCCGAGCGCCCATAATATCGCTCACTGGAGAGCTGATTTTGCACATGGACCACTAAGACACTATCCACCTCTGGATTTTGTATGCCTTTCTCGCCGGTCTTTATGCCTGCAAAGGCCGGGAAGTTGCTGAGAGGCACCGGTCCCGCTAATTTTGAGCTGGCTAGCTCAAAGACTAAATGTTGGATATGCCCTTTTGAGTGGATCGTGAACTTGATGTATTCGCATTCCTTTCCATCAATATTTTTCTGCTTAAACTTGGCAAATAAAACAAAATGCGTTATATCCTGAATGTTTGCGGGAGAGACGACCAGATACATATTTTCAGGATTGATAACCGCTATTCCTGAATCTGAGATTTCATAGGCCCCGTGGCCGTAGCGGCTGGCATCAATAAGCACCTGTTCATCTGGGCGTTTGGGGATTACCTTCATGGCCTCGGCTTTAACCTCGATCGGCTCGCCAAATGTGAGGTTTAGGTAGGTGGTGGTTGCGATGTTCGCCCAGTCCAGGATAATCACTTGCTTATGCTCGTTCTCAGCTTTGTCGGCAAGATAAGCAGCATAGCGCGGGAAAACCTGGTCGTGCAGGCCGTTGTAGATCTGCCTCATGAGCACGTGTTCTGCGAGCCTGGCCGCCTCATCTTTGTCTCATGGCGGCCAGGGTTTGCCATCCCCAATAAAGCCCAGATCATACAGCATTTGAGATCTTCCCTGCCTCTTCGATAATCAGTTGATCGTTCTGTTTGATTTTCTTATAACACTCTTGACAGCAAAATCTGTCTGTCAAAAGAGTAGTCCCCAGCCTATTTTGCGTCACTCCGGGAAGGAATGGCACAACAGGCGTGAATCTTAATTCCGCTATCGGTACAGGAAATTCTTTGCCTATCCCGCCTCCGCAAATTAAGCACCTCATAAAAATCACTTCTTTTCTGTTCCTCTCCTCGGGCGTCTTGAATACCGGTACTCGCCATACCAGCTCGACAAGGCCATGCTGAGCACCAAATCGTCATGCTCAGATTCGCGCCAGGCAGAATAAGAATCATGCCCATTGGTATTGATTTTGAGCTTGAGATTGGTCAGCTCCTCCACGAGCGGTTTTGCCAAAGGGAGGGCATCTGCAATCTTCAACCTCTCCGACTGGAATATAGCAAGCAATGCAAAGACGAGATCACGTTTAGGAACATGATAGCCTCCCACTACACGAGAAGGATTATGGCCGGGTGTGATTGTGATTTCAATCACAGATTTGTTCATTGCCACCAGGTTATTTTGAAATCGGTCATTCATTGACATGAACTTGGGGTTGAATAGATCGCAAACCGGTGCCCCTACGCCCGTTTTGTCAATTACAAGCTGAGGCGGTTCACTCGCCTGCAGATTCTCTGATCTCAGCATGCCCTGAACTTTTGTGACGATAGCAGGATACGGCATACCCCTAACTCGATCAAGATACTGCAGCTCATACTCATAGCGATTGTGTAGCTGGTGCCATTCTTGTTTGAGGATGGAGAGAGCGGTGTAGTCGTTGGCCTGCCCCAGATCCAGGCCCACCAGATAACGCTTTTCTGTATGTCTAGGCGAATTCAAGAACTTTGACCTCCGGAGAGAAGGCTTGCTTAACTAGATCAAATCCAAAGAGCTGGTTATCCGTATCCATAAACTGATTGTAGTACTCCTGCAACCAGAAGCTCCTGGGCATGCCATCGTCTAATTCTTGCTGCAAGAACTC
>JAQTXY010000269.1 GCA_028688535.1 Methanothrix sp.
CTTTCTGCCGCATTGGCGGCGGGCCTTCGGCTTATGGCTTCTCTAATGGGCTTGAATGCCTTTCTTATGTAGGCATTGAGCAAAATAAGCTTCAGGATAGGGCTTTTCTCATTCTTGATTGTGTTTTGAGCATTTATCAGTAATTCGGCTGAATCCTTCTTGTCTAATAGCCGCTCCTCCCTGGTAATGTCCAAGATATCATTGAACAAGGCCACAGTGGAATTAGATAGGGCCTGTAGTTCTGAAAGGGGAATTTCAAGAATAGGATCATCTGGCGGTACAGTAGCGGCTCGCGTCGCTGTGGACGCAAAGCTATTTATTTGCGTGGTATCCACTACTTCCATAAGGTACAACCTCCCTTCTCGGGAATCCTGTCAGGGTGCTCGAACACCCTGGCCGGAAACAAATTTTATTACAACTATTATTCAGATGGATTATTCAAATTATTATTAAAGCTATTGGCAAATATGGCAAAGGCTATATTCTCCGATATGCCATTATTGCTTGCATCAATTCTCACCAAGGCTTGATGCTCAGGTCGCAGGGACGCCCTCAGGGTTTCCCTGCATCTCTGACGTTTTCTTTTCCATCGCGTCTAATAATCGCACTACTACATCATCGAAACTTTCCCCTTTGAACCCGATCGACTTTAAGCGGTCGCGTGTTGCCGTTGTTAGCCTTATGTTTGTGTAGGTCTTTTCTGGCATAGTTAGATAGTTATCACCATTATATTTAAATTTGCCTCTTAGTACGTAAGTATTATATATGCTTACGTACTATTAGTTATTGGTGAGAATTGATGTCTGTAAAGAACATGTTAGAAGGCCGAACCGGCCCGGTAACGCAATCAGTAGTCGCAGTTAAGAACTTGTTAGCCTTTGTGGGCCGGGCAAGCGATCCGCTACCCACAGATGTGACTCTTGATAACGGTCGCTTAGTGCTGGTTCTGAATAACAAGAAGGATGCTTACTACACTTGCACTGCCGCGCGGTGTTCATGCCCTGGCAATCAGTTTAGGCATAACTGCAAGCATATGAGGAAATACTTCCCTGAGACCGCGAAGCCCGCCGCGACAGCATCAGAGAGCATCAGGCCGGCTGCAGGGTGGATAGGCCCGAATGGCCAGAGGGCAAACGGCCCGGTGGAGGTCTGATCCACCTCATTTTGAGCTTATGGATCCTGCCAAAAAGTAACCTGCAAATTTATCTTTTCCCTATCGGCGAGCTGCGAAAAGTGCTCTGACCTGCCAAGTGTCTTTGGCAGCCCAAAAACGCTATCATCTTCCGCCCTAACAGGCTGCCAACCTCACCGTCGCAACTGATGGTTTTTGGCTCGATCTTGGCAGGTTCCACAACTCCAGTGATCGGGAATAATGATCCAGAGTATCAGTGAAGCCCGCCCTCTTTCACTGCTCGCCAAACGTCTGGATATGCCTTCTTCACTGCTTTTTCTAACAGAATCGATGCTTCTTTGCTCATCGAGTATCGGACCGTGGTCAACTGCATGTACCGCAATACAGCCGAAACTTCTGGATTCCATATGGTGATCTTGGACTTGGCATCGGCCTCATTGAGGGCCTGCTGCAAAATTTGTGGGTCGATTCTGGCCGGCGCAATCCTGGCATCTGACTCCGAAGTCTGCACTATTGTATCCGTGTGCTGAGGCTCTAATTTGGATTTCTGAACTTCAGCCTCCGTACTACATACCTCCGACTCCGTACTTCGTACTTCCGCTTTCGAGGGCTTTGCTTCGGTCTCTGGACTGCGAAAGATTGAAGTTCGGCCTTTGCCTAAAACCTCACTGCTCATGAAGGAACTCCTCCGCGAATTTTTTATATGCCTTGGCACCCGGCGAATTGGGTGCATATAATGCCACGGGTTTGCCGAAACTCGGGGCTTCAGCCACTTTTATGTTACGGGGAATTGTCGTACTATAGACATCATCGCCGAACTGCTCCCTGAGTACATTGATCACGGCTTTACCGTGGTTGTTTACCTTGCTGGCCATAGTCACAAGAAACCTCGTTCTCGGTCGATGGTCATAGAAGGATGCTATGTCCTCCAGTGTCTGGCGGATGTCCTCAGTGCCTTCTAGGGAATGGTATTCGGCCATGACCGGAATTACTACCTGATTGCAAGCCAGCAGGGCATTGAGAGTCAGCAATCCCATTGTAGGCGGGCAGTCAATGATTATCTGGTCGTAGTCGTTGCTTATCGCAACTAGTAATCTACGCAAGATCAGCTCTCGTGCCATACGGGGCGCTATACTGAGTTCAGCACCATCCATTTCCAGGTTGCAGGGGGCAATATCCAAGCTGCTTATGCTGGTAGGGACAATGATCTCGGGTAGGGGGAGGTCACCGACTACCGAATTGTATATGGTCTTGTCTAGGTTCCTTTTGTCTATTCCCAGGGCCACGGTAGAGCCTCCCTGTGGGTCCATGTCCACCAATAATACTTTTTTCTGCCTCATGGCTAGGTCAGCTGCCAGGTTGACCGAGGTGGTGGTCTTGCCCACACCTCCCTTTCGATTTACTATGGCTGTGGTAGTGTGCATATGTCATCCTGTGCTAATTTCAAGATAATTAGATTGTGGCTGAAGTCCGAACTTCATCTCTATGATGAACGGTCATCGGCCTATGAACTACGTGGTCCAGCTTATTTTCTCCGCAGGTCGAGCAACGTAGTATGAAGTACGAAGTTCAGAAGAGAACACTAAAGCGATGCAGTAGGTAGAAAAACTTTGGTCATCCTAGTTGGTATTTGAAAGCTTTCATCTAATGATAGATATTTATGTTGAACGAGGATATCAAAGTAATATGCAGGCCAATACCTTCGATGTGATAGAGAGACGCAAGCACCTCATCCTTTTCAAGCTTGGCAAGCTCTGGGTCTTCAAGCAGTTTTTCGAGAAACATGAGCTATTCAATGCGCTTCTGGATTATTACAACAAAGACCTGTACCGCTTCGAATTCAAGTCCATCGGCGCGAGGAACAATGCCCTCAAGCTCCTGGAGAAGAACGGCTTCGACTACGACCTGGTGGAGGACCTGAAGGGCTACGTGGTCGCGCTTCCCAAGCACGCCAAGTATGCGCAGATCCTGAAGAACTCCGTGGCCTTCAAGGAGACCGCGAATGAGCGTATATTTCTGATGAAGGACCTGGCGGCAGTCGAGGAGGCGGTGGTCTTGGGCGCGAAGGTCCACGAAGGAGAGATCTCTTTCTGAGACTATGCAGAGCTTAACTCCTTCAGCTTCTGGATGGCCTCAGAGAGATCCTGGCAGATTCCCTGCTTTTCTCCTCTTCGCAATAATTTATGATCTCATCGATGGTCGCTCGCAAAGCATAGATTTTCAAGGGTCTGCCTTTTCCGCTGCTCTTAATCTCATGTTCAGTGAGCCAGCCTTTTTCACGTAGGGTTTGCATGGCAATGCTGACCTCCGGCTGCCTCAGGCCAGTGGCCACCTCGATATCCCTGGAAGATCTTTCTTCCAGATCCTTGAGAAATGTTATGACGCAGGCCACGGCTCTTTTCATGCCCAGGGTCTCCAGGCCCAGCATGAATTCCAAGTCCTTTTTGTCTGCGACCTTGATAGTAACGTCTTTGATGATGCTTCCTCCTGCGCTTTTGACAAATATCATAATCATATAAATAATTTGATATGAAAATGATTCATATTTACCTATGCAGTCGCCGCCCTTGTAACTGAATAACCGGCCTTCTCAAGCGATCTAACCATTGATCGCTCTCTTCTTTTTGATGTTCTTTCATGGACGGCCTCTGCTCCAATATCCTGATAAGGCTCATTGGTCTTGAGAACAAAGTAGATATCGATAAGCATACGATGCGCTAAAGCAACAAGAGTCTTCTTTTTGCCTTTCCTTCTGATGAGATTATGATAG
>JAQTXY010000270.1 GCA_028688535.1 Methanothrix sp.
AAGACAGTTGCTGCACAAGCCGCTCTGGATACATCTGAACAAATGAATTCACCATGGAAATTAATCGGCCTAGCTGTGCGCATGATCATTTACTGAATTAAAAGATAAGATAGATGATGCGATCATATTTATTCCTGAAAAGACACAGTATCAATCGGTGGCATATAAAATGCAATTGGAGTTTAACGGGAAGATACTGACACCTGATATTCGCCGGCTAATCGACATGAAGGAAGTGATCCTGGATCAGAACTGGCTTGCCAAAGCTGTGGACTTCGAGCTCTATTACATGTATCGCGACCTTTCCTTAAGCCGGGCAGATAAAGAGAAGCTCCTGCATAATGACCTGCGCTATGATATCACTATTATCCCACCAAATATGCTCGGATGCGAGTACATCAAGACGGCAGGCCATTATCATCCCAATGTACCCGGCAGCATTGTCACCTACCCTGAGCTGTACGAGGTCTTGGAAGGAGAAGCCCTCTACCTTCTGCAAAACCAGGACCAGAGCGATGTGGTGGCGGTTAACGCCTCAGTAGGAGACAAGGTTCTCGTGCCGCCAGGTTACGGCCATATCACCATAAATCGCTCCAATAAGACGCTGAAGATGGCTAACTATGTAGCCAGGAGCTTCTCATCACTTTACGAACCATACAGAGAGATGAGGGGTGGAGCTTACTTTTTCACAAAAGACGGCTGGATTAAGAACGAGCGATGCCCAAAGGCTGGAGAGCTGCGCCGCGCGGATGCACCGGATAGCTCAAGCCTTCGCAAACTCGGCCTGACCAAGAAGAAAGAGATGTATCCGCTGCTCAGAGAGCCGGGTCTTCTGGATTACCTGACAAAACCGGAGGAGCATCTAGAACTCTTCGCCGGAATTGTCTGAATGGTTTGGGGAGCTATTGCCAATGCACCAAAGCCTTTCCAGATTCCAAGCCCACATCAGGCTTTTGCGCCCGCCACTCGCCCCAATGGATCTGGCCATGCCTGCCGCCGCTGCCCTATTAGCCGTTTACGCCGTGCAAGGGGCTCTGCCGCCACTGCTGCCATTCGTCATAGCCTCCATTGGAGCCTACTGCGCCATCACCAGCTCCTATGTCTACAACGACTGCTGCGACATTGATGTGGACAGCATCGCCATGCCTGATCGGCCCCTGCCTTCCGCCATGCTGAGCAAGCGTGAGGCACAGCTCTGGGCGCTATTTCTTTTTCTTGTGGCTGCGGCAGTAGCCCTGTATCTCAACCCAGAGAGCTTCGTCATCCTTCTGGTGGCCACACTGCTCATCACCATCTACTCTGCCTGGGCCAAGAGAAATACACCCTTCTCCTGGATCTTTGTAGGACTCTCCTTCGGCCTGGTGCCCCTGGGCGTCTGGCTGGCGCTGGAGCCGGCAGGACTTCTCAAAGCCGGCCCTGGCCTGCATCCGGCAGCTCTTATCCTGGCTGCCATGATCGTCATCACTGATTGGGGATTCACCAACTGCGATGCCTCACGAGATGTGGACGGCGATAAAGAGAAAGGCATTCCCACCACCCCCGCCACCTACGGCATTGCAGCCACAGCAAGAATGGTGGCCGGCTTTTGGGTAGTGGGCATAATTCTCTCCCTGGCACTGGGACTTTCTGCCAATCTCGGATGGCTCTACCTGGCTGTAGCGGCTGGGGCCGGAGGCTGGCTCCTGCTGCAAAATCGAGATTTTGTGCGCCATCCCACTGCCAAGAGGGGAGAGGAGCTGTTCTACCAGTCTGCCAACTACCGCGCTGTGCTCTTTGCGGCAATAATTGCCGATGTTCTGCTGCGAACCATGCTGCCTCTGGGCGCTGGGCTATGAAAACCGTGCCGCAAAAATAAGAAATAGCGGCAATTTATAGATCCGGTTGGGCAGAAGCGCTTGGAACCTCTTTATTTTCCATCAGTGACAATAGCATCTCCAGAGATTGACCACTGGACTGGACAATTAGACTGTCTCCCGCCTGCAATATGGTGCTTCCGCAAGGGTGCATGGGATGGCCGTCTCTTCTCAGGACCGCGATCCAGGTATCGTCAGGAATGTTGAGATCTGCAATCTGGTTTCCTACGGCAGCGCTTTTCAGGGAGACCTCAAGCTTAACCAGAGAGCCCCATGAATCAGTTTCCTGCATATTCTCCGGGAGGGCTTTCGCAGGGGATTTTGCCGGCAATTCCATGCCAAGGCGTCGAGCTACGAATGGTATTGTGGAGCTTTGCACTAAAACTGAAGTCAGGACAACAAAGAATACGACATTGAAGATCATATTGGCCTTGTCGATGCCGAATATGAGCGGATATGTTGCCAGGATGATCGGCACACTGCCACGCAGGCCTACCCAGGAAATCATTACCCTTTCCTCTAGGGTCATGTCTCTGAAGGGCAAGAGGCATAGAAGTACGCTAATTGGTCTGGCCATGAACATCAGGACGAAGCATATGAAAAGTCCTTCGTCTGCTACCGGCATCAATTGTTTGGGAAATACCAGCAGACCCAGAGTCAGGAACATGGCGATTTGCATCAGCCAGGCCAGGCTGTCATGGTAATGCGTCAGGCTTCGTTTGTGGATGAATGAGTAGTTCGCCAGGCTCATACCGGCCAGGTACACCGCGAGAAAACCGTTTCCCCCGAGAATCGATGCTACTGGGTAGATTATCATCACCGTAGATATGGTCAGAATGGGGTAGAGACCATGGTAATCCAGACGAATCCGGTTAATGAGATAGGCCATCACCTTTCCTGATATAATCCCAAATACACCGCCCAGTGCCATCTGTTGAGCAAACATGGGTATCAGAGCTGTCGGGGATGTAGCCGGGGTCAGGATGAGGCTGATCAGGCTTGTGGTGAGGAATATGGCCATGGGATCATTGCTGCCGGATTCCAGCTCTAATAAATGCCTGAGATTGCCCTTCAGGCTGATTTGTTTTGACCTGAGAATCGAGAACACTGCTGCTGCATCTGTTGAGGATATGATGGCGGCCAGGAGCATTGCCTCGTGAACGGAGAAGTTTAGTGCATAATAAGCTGCCAATCCTACGATCGTGGCCGTTAAGATGACACCCAGGGTAGAGAGAATCACGCCTTTCCATAATACGGGTTTTACTTCCTTCCATTTGGTATCTAGTCCGCCGGAAAATAGGATGAAGATTAAAGCGACAGTTCCCAGCGACTGTGCTAGCCAGGGTCGTCGAAATAGATGCCTCCAGGTCCGTCCGAACCGGCAAGCATGCCGATCATCAGGAATAGCACTAGAGTAGGCACTCCCAACTGGGTGGATGCTTTGCTGGAGATCACACTCAGGAGCAGCAGCAATGCCGTCCCCAGGAGAAGGTAGTCAAATAGAGCCATAGCCGCCATTTAGTATTTTATTGACACATATCAGTCTTGTGGATATTGATATGGATCCTTTCAAGTCGGCATCTGTTGCAATCGTTTTAGTATGATGTGTACAGCGGAAGTGTCTATTAATATTATGAATGCCTTCTACGCTCTGGAGTGATAAAATGAGAATTAGAGTGATAAGCGCAAGAAATGAGATCCCCAATTTGAATCCCAATGAAAAGACGGTTCATATGGCTTTTCGGGCCAGTAATGTAGATTTCCTTAATCTGATGCAGAGATGCCCCAGATTGAGAATGATTCAGGTTCCGCCATCCTACCGCAAGACCATGTCCAATGCCATCCAGGTCTTCCTGGAGATGCAGGGCATTGAAATGCTGGAAGGCGATGTATGGGGTCACAGAAAGGATCTGGATGAGTACTTCACCGTGGACGATGCCACTATCGCGGAGATTCGCTCCCTGGCAGCCGGCGGGGCATCTGCTGACGAGGTAGCCGATCAAATTCAGAGAAATGCCAGAATCGGTCCGGAGCTGATCA
>JAQTXY010000271.1 GCA_028688535.1 Methanothrix sp.
ATCCACAACAAGCCTGGTTCCAGAGCCATTGAAGCTGCTGTTCATGGCCGTCATGGCGATTATTCCCGGAATGACGAACTCCAGATAGCTCATGCCGTCCATCTTGATACTCCCGCCCAGGCCAAAGCCGAAAGCTGTCATATAAAGAAGCGGGCCTACAACCGTTGCTATCAGGTAATTGCGCAGATTGCGCCGCAGGGCAACCATATCGGACCAGAGGATGGCAATAGCCCCCTCTGCTCCGAGCAATAGATTGGGCACCAATTGAGATAATATTCGGCTCATTTATTCAGAACCTTGGCCATCTTCTCCTTCCAGGCGCTTACGTCATCCATGTTAAGCACATCAATGGAGCCACCCTGAAACTCGCCGCCCACGTCGCCCATCTTCTCCTCCATCCAGCCTTCGATCTCCAGGTAAAGGGACTTCAGAGCATCCAGCACCTCCGGGTCGGCCTTCCACAGGCCCCTCTGTTCGGCTTCCAGCAGCCTTCTGCCCATCTCCTCCATAGCCCAGGGATTGTTCTCTTCGAAGAACTTGCGGTTCTCCTCATCCATGATGAAGGTCTTGGCAATGTCGTCGAAGATCCAGTCGTCTACCTCTTTCGTGGTGGCTTCCCAGCCGTAGACCCGGCCCACCCGCTTGGAGATGTCTCCAGCACCCTTGTAGCCGTGCCGCTTCATGCCTTCGATCCACTTGGGATTGAGCAGCTTGGTGCGCACCACTCGCCGGACCTCGTCTGCTAAAGTACGCACCTCTACTTGGTTAGGGTCTCTCGTATCTCCGTAGTAAGCCTCTACCTCCTTTCCTGAGACCTCCCGGGCGGCGATGGTCATGCCGCCGTGATTGCCAAAGTAGCAGCAGCATCCGAATAGATCCTTCTCATCGGTAGTGGTCTTGTTGAAGGTAACGTCGACGCTTTTAAGCTGCTTGATCAGCCGTTCTTGAGATTGCTCTCCAAATACTCCTTTGCCGTAGGCATAGCCGTTCCAGTAGATGAAAACGTCTGCAAGATCTGCCTCTTTCTTCCAAGCGGAGGCATAGACCGCCAGGCTGACGCCATTGCCGTAGGTTCCCGGACGGCTGGCGAAGATGCGAGGTGTGGGGCCACTCTCCTGGTCGTGCTTACGCAGGAAGTTCATCTCCAGGGGCTCATCGAGCAGTGCGACCTCTTTTATGGCCTGATCCATGATCTCGACGCAGTTGTAGAAGCAATCGCGAATGATGCCGCTAATGCGTACCGTCAGATCGATTCTGGGCCGACCAAGCTCCTCTAGGGGGATGATCTGGTAGCCCTTCAGCCGTCCGCCCTTCCAGACGGGCTGGACACCGATAAGGTAGAACATCTGAGCCATCTGCTCTCCATCGGCGTACATTACATCACCTGCCATCCAGAACATGGCCACGTTCTCGGGAATGCGGCCCTGCTCCTTTTGGTACTTCGCAATGAGGCTGGCGGCGAGCTTTCGTCCCACCATCCAGGCAGCATCTGTAGGAACGGCTGCAGGGTCCAGGGAGAAGAAATTTCGGCCCGATGGCAGGACCTCAATCTTTCCTTTAGTGATGAGCCCGGACGGTCCCGGCTCGATGAAACCTCCCGAGAATCCGTGGAGGAGACTTTTCATCTCTTGGGAAGCTTCCAGCCGCCAGCAGAGTTCCTCCACCCGATCTCGCAGAGCGGAGAGGGAGCCGTTCCCATCCAGTCCCCGTGCCTCCAGGAGGGCGGTCAAGGCATAATGGCTGGTGATTTCGCCTTTATTTCTCGTACCGCCTTGTGCCGCCAAGCCAGCTTCACGATCCTGCATCATGGCTGAGATGAGATCCTTGGAGAGCAAGTCCAGCTCCTGCAAGTCCTCCATCCTGGTGGTAATCTCCTTGCCGAGCAACTCTGCGGCCGCTTTTCTGACCTCAGGCCGCAGGATGGCTCGCACCATCTCCAATCGTCTCTCGCCTTCGGGCAGGAGGCCGAAGATATGCATGCCGTCTGGTATTTGGCTATTATAGAGCTGCGAGATCTTATCATGTGCCCGCTCCAAGATCTCCTCGAATCCAACGCCGGATGCTATCATTTTCTCCAGCCTGATCTCTTTGGCTAAGTTGCTCTTCTCCAAAAGACCGAGGATGATATGCTGCAAAGAGTGCGCTCTTGCCCCGTCAGAAACCTTAGCACGATTGTACTCGGAAATCTTGTCCTCCAGCTCCTTCAGCTCTCCATAGAGGTCTGAGTCGGTCATCACGGCTTGCATGTGATCCACCAGCGTGGCGTAGCTGCGCCGCTTGGCAATGGTCCCCTCGGGCGGATTATCTGAGTTGTAGATGTAGAGATGAGGCATGTCACCGATGCCAATGTCAGGGTAACAGTCACCGGAGAGGCCCACGGACTTTCCTGGCAAGAATTCCAGGTTGCCATGCGTTCCCACATGCACAATCACATCTGCACCAAAATCGTTCTCGATGTAGCGGTAGGTGGCCAGATATTGATGAGTGGGCGGAACTTCAGGGTCGTGCAGAATCTTGCAGACACTACCGTCGCAGCGCGCCCCGGCGCAGCCCCTCTTCGGCTGCGCACAGACCAAGGCATTGCCGTATTGCACGCCCGTGATCACAATTTTTCCCTGGTAGAGCATGGCAGGAGGAATGCCGTCCTTCTCTTCGCCTGGTGGGCGCCCCCAGGCCTCGCAGACGCTGCTTTTTACATGGGGGGTGAGCGTGTTGAACCATTTCTCATACTCCTCTTTAGTCTGATAGGCCAGAACGCCGCCCTTGGCCACAATCTCTTCAATGGGCGTCCAGCGGAACTCGGAGATGGCCTTGCGATCCATGATGGTCTCGATCAGTTCCTTGCCGCTTTTCGGTGGCTGCTCTAAGGAATAGCCAGCGTTAGCCATCTGGTTCATGATGCGAGCTACGCTTTCCAGAGTATCCAGATGAGCGCCTCCGCCTACGGACGCCTCCACCGAGACGCAGGGGTTATTGTGCAGGATAAAGGCGACCCGTCTTTCTGCGAGGGGCTTATTCTTAAGAGAGATCCAGCGAGAAACACGCCTGCAGACCTTGGAGAGACGCTCGGGGATCGGCACATGCCGCTCGATCAAGGCTCCCTCACTTACTGACCTATCAGTTACACCGACGATGATGGGCTCAATGACCCCCTCGAACTCGGGCATAGCCACCGACCAGCCCACCTCGCTGCTGGAGAGACCGTGAATGTCCTTCTGCCATTCCTCTTCCGTCTTATGGTAGACCATGATGGGGTGAAAGACGGGAACATCAAGCTGCTTCAATGTCTCAATGGATTGAGCCATATTTCGGGAACGAAATACGGGCTGGAGATTGATGAGAGCATCTATCCTGCCCATGAAGAATCTCTCAGCTAATTCACCATTGGACCAGGCGCCAAGATCCTTGTCCCCCATGCCAAAGCAAAATGCAGGAAGCACAAAAAACTCCTTCTCCAATTCCCCAATGAGAGCATCGACGAGCCTCAGGTCTCCATTGGCCCAGTAAGTTCGGGAGAATATTATGCCGATGGATGGACGATCTATCGGGCCTCGCCACTGCAGGTACTCCTCCAGGCTTGAAAACGGCGTCTGGGAGCGAGGATGGTAGAACCCCTGCCAGAGCAATTCCTGGGGGGGCTCATATTCGCAATCAATGCCCAGGACTTTGTTGGAGACGTACAGGAGCATGTTCTTGTAGTTGCCTGGACCACCCAAGAGGATGTATCTGTTAACCGTGGTGGTAATTTCCAGGGAGACGGTAGAAAGGGCCCAATGAGAAGGGTCCCGTCCGAAGGAGATTACGAGCCATTTGGGGTCCAGAGCAGGAACGATTTCATCCCAGCAGGCATCGCTGGATGGATGGAGCAGGATGATTTGAGCTTCG
>JAQTXY010000272.1 GCA_028688535.1 Methanothrix sp.
CTGCTGCGCAAAATGAATATGCCTTGCCATCCGCTCCGGCGCGCCCTGTGCGACCGATGCGATGGACATAGCACTCCGGCTCACTCGGCAGATCGAAGTTGATCACATGGGAAATGTCGTCAACATCAATTCCCCTCGCTGCAATATCGGTTGCCACAAGTACCCGCAAGCGGCCCGATTTGAAATCATGCATGGCCTTCGTGCGCTGGTTTTGCGACTTGTTGCCGTGGATGGCGTCAGCATTGATCCTGCTCTTGCGAAGCGCCTCAGCAATCTTATCCGCCCGGTGCTTGGTACGAGAGAAGATCAAGACACGCTGCATGTCCTCATCTCTGATGAGATTTTGCAATAGCGGAAATTTGTTGTTCTGATCCACAAAAAAAACGCTCTGCTTGATACACTCGAGAGTGCTGGCCTGAGGTGTGGCCTCGATACGTACGGGATCGGTGAGAAGCTTTTCTGCAAACTCGCCCGTCTCACGGGACACGGTGGCCGAGAAGAAAAGCGATTGATGCTTTTGCGGCAGGGCTGTGACTATTCGGCGCATATCCTTGATGAAACCCATGTCAAGCATCCGATCGATCTCGTCTAGGACGAAGAATTCCACACCTTTTAACATTACATATCCCTGATTCATCAGGTCGAGAAGCCTACCGGGTGTGGCTACCAGGACATCGACGCCTTGGGAGAGCATCTTGACCTGAGGGCCCTGCCGCACGCCGCCGAAAATGACCGTATGCCTAAAGCGCAAAAACTGGCCGTAGGTGGCAAAGCTCTGGTCGATCTGCGCCGCCAGCTCTCTGGTAGGTGCAATAATCAAAGCACGCGGAACTCCGGGTAGAGCAGCCTTGCGCTGTTCCGATATCTTCTGCAATATAGGCAGCACGAATGCTGCGGTCTTGCCTGTACCTGTCTGAGCGATGCCCATCAGGTCTTTTCCATTCAAGAGGTGGGGTATGGCCAGGGTCTGAATGGGTGTCGGTGCGGTGTATCCTTCCTTGGCCAGTGCTCGGCAAAGCGGATCTATGATATTTAAATTTCCAAATGACATTCTTGCCTCTAAATATTTCTAAGTGCTGATCTTCGATTTGGTTGAAGTCCTTTGATGCGGATCCGAAAAGAAACTGGTTGAATAGCATCTTAATGCAAAGAGATACTTCAACCGGTTGCAGAGGCACTTGGGGAAGAATGCTACTTCGTTAAAACGAAATGAAGATAGTATTATAATCAAATCCTTTTAATATCGCCTTGCTTTTGGCAAGCATTCCTGGGAATATGCAGGCTTGGATCCATTTTATCTCTTCCGGATCAATATTCAAGCCGTCTCTGCCATTTCCAAATCTCATTTATTCCGTGTATCCTTTTGTCGATTTCAAAGAATCGATATGCGCTCTCAAAAACATCTCAACAATTTTTTTTGAATCAATGTAAATGAAGCCTATTGATGAGATGCACATTAGTCTATATACCTGTCGGTCAATATCATTCGATCCATGTCTGCCTGGAAAGGCGGAAAGAATATAAAAATTTATCATCCATCACGACCACATAAGGAGAGATGGGAAAAGATGGCGGCGAAGGCCCATACGTCCCTTTCAAAGTACATCATATCAAAGGTAGACAGTGCAATTGACGAGAAGGAAAAGCTTGCCCCGCGACACGTCCGCGAACTGGACGGCCTGAAGAACGAAGTCAAGACTCTGCGTGAAGATCTGCAGAGAAAGAACATCCTCATCGAGCGGTACGAGGCTGAATTGAAGCGCTATCGTGCAGCTCCGTGGCTTGAGGGCGAATTTTGCAGGTATGCGAGGGCTCAGTGAGGATCTTGTTAGAGTTCTCAAGGCCCGCGGCCATGTGAACCCGATTCCAGCCTCTTGAGGCCCTAGGAATCGATCTGATGGAGAAAGACTTAATCAAGGGCATCGATGGCCAACTTGAGACCTTGAAGCTCTTTGGCATGGTCAAGGCAGAAGGTAATACCTTGCAGTGGGTTGCATGATGGCCGATGATCTTATAGAACGCTACCTTCAGGACTGTGAAGTGCGCAGCATGACTCCCGACTCCATTATTCGCTACAAATCAGTCTTGTATATTTTCAAGGCATACATGGCCGGGCGCGGTGCTGAGATCGACCAGGAAGACAAGGGGCCATTGAAGGGCTTCATAGGGCATATGCGAAGGAATAGAGGAGCTTCACAGAAAACCATAGAGCGATACCTCAGCACGCTTTCCAGCTTCTGTGATTATCTGATATTCGAAGGCATGATCTCATCAAATCCTGCTCTGATCATCCGCAAACGCTACAAAGACAATGGAGACTGCCAACAATGACAGCTTATCAATATCGAGGATGCCAGCCAAATGGTCAAAACCGCACCGACTATCTGAGATAAAGCGATGCTTGCATTGCTCTTCAAGACGTGGATGAGGCGCGGAGAGCTGCTCTCCCTGGATTTGGGTGATGTCAACCTGGTAGAAAATACCATACGCTTGAAGCCCACTGCGAAAAAAAGCGACCGAACTTTGTTCATGGATGATGAAGCGGCCTATATGCTCAGGCGATGGTTCAGAGTGAGGGACGCTCTGAATAAACGCAAGGATACCGCCCTATTCCTCAGCACGTGGGGATATAGGATCTCCAGAAATGATGGGCTCTTCGCTATTTCCTGTGGGTAACCTCAGGATACTGATCTTTGAAATTCATGACCAGAAGTCCTTCTTGGAGTCCGACCGAGAAGCGATTGATAGCGGATAGCGATAAACGATCCAAATGGGATGAATCGTCAGGAATCATGATCAATATGATCTGGCCATTGGACTCCACACCCAGGTCTATCTACACAAAACAGCGAGGAGCCAAATGATGTCTATCGAATTATGACTGAAGCAGCTAAAAACGTAGGCTTGCACGATCCAGACTCAGAATGGTTAGAAGACCACTTTTCACCTAATGCGTGCAGGCATTGGTTCTGTACTCACCTCTTCCGGGCCGGAATGCGCCGCGAATTCATCAAGGAGCAGAGGGGCGATAGCCGGAAAGAGGCTTTTGATTTGTACAACCACATAGACCTCAAGGAGCTGAAAGAGGCTTATCTGGCGTGCGTACCGCAATTAGAGATCTAGACTTGTGATATCGGTTATTCATGACGAAAGGCTTATCGCTAATTAAATATAAAATAAATACTAAAGACAAATGCATGGATCACATGATGTAGATCCATGTATTAATACCACGTCAGGAGTCATTGACTTCAATGTAACGGGATATGGTTTATTAATATAAAACTGTTCTCTGAAATGCTCGCCCTTTGGTAAGAATGAATAGCCAATCTCTGCTAAATTTGTCGCGTTATTCCGTTTATGGATATCACTAGGACCTATTACGGGCGAGGCATTTGATAGCCTATTGAGAATAGTGTGTAGTCCCGAAACCTTTGACTTTATATACTCATCAATGGGGCATGGGAAAGAAGAATAAAGTTGTAAAGCTAACAGAGAGGAAGATCAGATATATCATTCGGGCCAAAAAGAGATGCGAGAGCACCAAAAGAATCGCGGAGGATCTGAAGTTAAGCCCGTCCTCTGTGAAACGTGTCTGGATGCATTGGACGAAAACCAAGATGCCTCTAATCATTAATAAATTTGGGAGAAAGAAAAAGACCCTGGATGAAGAGTCCGTTAAGCTGATACTTGAAGTCCACAAAGAGCAAAATTTGGGCGCAAGACGACTGGAAAAGATCATCGAGTTCAAGCATGGAAAGCATATCCCGCATAATGCAATTCATAAGGAACTGCTATCCCACGGTTTGGCCAATGTTAACCGCAACAAATCGAAGCGCAGAAAGCCTTGGATTAGGTACGAACGTAAACATAGCCTGTCCATGG
>JAQTXY010000273.1 GCA_028688535.1 Methanothrix sp.
TAGCATGAGTTGCTATAAAGACTTAACCGGTTACCCATAGAAAATAGCGAGGAGCCCACAAATTCCTGTTATTATTAATACAGCGATCTCGTTCTTCCTCATCTGCTCAATCCTCAGCAATATATAAAAAGTTTGGCTGATCACGATATATATACCTTGGCTTTCGCATTACCTTAGTGCATGGTAGCAAAATAATTCAAGCTGAGGCGCTCCTGATTGTCAAAGGGAGATCAAGCCTTAGCTATAATTATATACTTTCGATCCAAATGACTGTCTATGATTAATAGACTCAATTTAATCCTATTTCTTGCCTTGTTCGCCTTGTCCAGTTTGGCTTGTTCGCAGGATAACGGTGACGGATGGTACCTTCAGGGAGATCCTGTGATAACCAAGGACGAGGAAATTGACCTCCCTCCCTGTTATACCGACCGGACAGTTGACGTGACCAACGGCGAGGGGCATGGCAGTCAGACTTATTCTGCAGAGTGTTTCAAGGAAGGCTCCGGCACCTTCAGCAGCGACGTGACATGGACGAAACCTCCGGCTTATATGAAGCCTGGAAGCAGCATCAGCTTTTCTATGAAATTCACCTCCCCTGAAGGAAAACCGACCGGGGGGGCGATTAAAGCTAATGGCGGGACCATAGTGGAAGGAGACTCGAGAAATCCACAGGGAAATAGTACGGCTAGTTACACGGTGCCCGATGGTTCACCAGGCAATGAGCTGGAAATATATGTCAATTTTGTAATGGTAAGCGGCCTGCACGGCTATGTTACCTGCAAATATAAATATCGGGTAGCAGGCACAACTACAGAGCCTGCCTTGTCGCCCATTTCAGTTGCAAGTCCAACTATTTTGATTCCGGATACAGGACTTCGACCTGTCACGGAGACAACGAAAGAGCCATCATCGGATATTGCAGGCGGAACTGAGACCCTACCGGATTCCTCAATGCCCAAGATAATTGGAAACAGCAAATACGCGGCCAATATCACTGAAGCTCTGAATATTCTCCAGAAAGCGGCACCCGACCAATACAAGATGGTGGTTAAATATATCCGCGTGATCGAGGCGGTGAAAGCCGGATCAGGCATGTATGTTTGGGAGAATCCTCCCCGTTTCGTGATCGGAGAGTTATCGATAGAGCCATTCGGCCCGAGCGATCCAATGAGTCAAGTATGGCTTGCGGGAATCATCGCCCATGACGCGACCCATTCCAAGCTCTACCAGGACTATCTGGCCAAAAATCCGGGGTCTTTGGTGCCAAAGGATGTATACAGCGGGGAAGAAGCAGAAGGCAAATGTCTGGCAGTACAGTATGACGCTGTCGAGAAGATTCTTCAAGATATGGGCGTAAAAAATGATGAATTATTGAGTTATATAAAGAACTGCATAAAGTCCAAGTACTGGGAAAAGAAAGAACGGGAGTGGTAGTTATGAGTAATTATGCAAAGCCTGTTATGCCAGGGATGCTTCTGAAAAACGACAATGCTGAGGCGAAGCCATCAGACCGGATTCGAGCTTTAGGATGGTCGAGAGAGACACATATGATTCTGCTCTTATCGCTCTTAGTATCAGCTCTCCCTATCCTCCTTGCCAATGGCGCAGCCAGCGCAGATTCACAATATTGTTTGATAGAATCTTACAGCGATCCAGGCTATTTCCTCAATCCTGAAAGCTTCTTGATAGAGCTTTCCCCAACTACCACTGCCTGGGATAAGCTTTCTTCCACTTTTGAGATTGTTCCTGGGCTGGCTGGCAGCGATAATGGTTTTATTTCTATTGCTTCCATAAGCTTCCCCGGCCATTACCTCAGACATGAGGACCAGACGCTGAAACTGGAATTTATGGAGCAAGGGCAGCTCTTCAAAGAGGAGGCATCTTTTAGAATAATACCAGGTCTGGCAGATCCCAATGCATTCTCCTTTGAGTCATATGACTATCCGGGATACTACCTGAGGCATAGGAATTCCCAACTATATTTGGAACATGATAATGAGAGCGAAATTTTCAAAAAAGAGGGTACATTTTGGCTGCGAGAGCAAAAAGAGATAGGGAATATCATGCAGGACTCCAGTGGGCTGGAGGTCACGAAACTAGAAGAAAGCAAGGTGATCTACGACAGCTGGAATACTGGTTCCGTGAACAACAATCCCACCTGCAGTCCGTTTTTCACCATCTCCGAACCGCAGATGATAACCTACATCGACACCTATCACTGGAATAACGCAGCCGGCTCACCTGGAGGGACCATCGGCTTGCGAAATGGTTATGGCAAACAATACGGACCCTGGGAGGTTGAGACTAGTCTTGACCAGGGCGAAGTGCCCAAAGGCTACTGGATTGTCCATCCCAACGAAGTCATACCGGCAGGCACCTATACCGTCGAAGATTCGGACCCGGCTACATGGTCTCAAAACTCAGAATCACCCTGCGGATTCACCAAGGTTGAAGGTTATTCCACAACTATGGATGCTTCCAGGGATACTGATGCATCTGGGACCAGCATAGAAAAACCTGTATCAAGCATAGCTTCACCTGAAGATAGATTCTATCCGCCTACCGAAACCGAGAAGAAGGCTAATGAGAAGCGGCCTGGTGAGGTGGCGCCTGAGGCGAAGGCTGGCGAGGAGATCACGGATGATAAAAAGACCGTCCCCCATAGCATTGTTGAAACCATATCATCTGCAATAAAGAAGAGTTCCACCGCGACTAGGCAAGAACCTGCAACAACTGAGAAAAGCACATATTCGATCGAATCCGCTAAACCATTCGAGATTCATAGTCAAGCGGCCACGGGAGACTTTGAATGGAATCCCCAGAACTTCGCAGGATTCTACTATGATCTGAACCGCGATTTGGGTACAGAGGTGCTGACTGCAACCTTGGAGGACAACAAGCTAAGCGGAAGCTATCCCTATGGACTTATCTATCAAACCACTGCCCAAATGAATGACTTTGCCTTTGAGGATTGGGGATCCTACAATGCCATCGGTTTCATGGGAGAGAAATACTTTGCCGGATACCTTGACACAGCCGGCAGCACTGATGATAGGCCCTTCGAGGCATCCGGCAGCAAGAATGTCCTCTCCAAAAATGAGCTTATCAAGCTCCTCATAGATGATGATGCTGAGAAAACGGTCACCACCGACACGCCATTTACTCTGCAGGACGGCTACGTGCTGTCTATCGATTCAATTGATATGGATGGCAACCAGGTTACACTCACGCTCTCTAAGAACGGCAACAAGCTGGCCACAAAGAAGATTTCTCCTTCCAAAGATGGCGCAACCATGGCCGATAAAACCTTCATCTACAGGAAGAATTATGGTAACTCAAAGGATTTGGTCATGGTCGCCGTTCACTTCAAGAACGCCTTCCGTGGTGCAGATCAGGACCTTGCAACTATTGATGCTGTCTGGCAGCTCTCGGATGAATCTCTGGATGTTTCCGAGGGCACAGAATACGGCAAGATGACCATTAATTCAGTCACTACTGAAAGCATCACCATGAACAATGTGGACAACGACCTGACGCTCAGCAGGAACAAAGACATCTCTCTTATGCCTAGCATAGGAATCAAGACAGCAGATGCCGACAGTCTCAGGTATTGTCTCTACAGGGATATCACCAATCCCGGTACCTATGAGCTGAGAGGTGCTGTGGCAACCGATTCATTTACTTGGACCGCGAACAATTTTGCCGGTTTCTACTATGATATCGATGACAACCTTGAGACTGAGTCGCTGAGCACGACAGTCACTGATGGCGAGCTTGCCCAGCCGGATGGTATTACTTATACCACAATGGCAATGACAACCAACTTCGCCTTGGAGGATTGGGGATCCTACGGAATTATCGGATTTCTGGGAGAGAAGTG
>JAQTXY010000274.1 GCA_028688535.1 Methanothrix sp.
CACGCTACGCGTTCCATGCTACTTCTTTGAATTACGGCGGCATTGCTCAAAAAGCCGTTGTTTTTTGGTCCCAGGAAATGCAGGCGCAAAAGGAGAAGACCTTTGACAGAAACCTTCAGAAAAAAATGGTTGACTCCCAGAAAGATCTCAATTCTCTGAAACGCCAGGGATAATCCGCCTGTGCTCCCTGAGGATTTGCCATGATAAATCTCGGGCGCTGGTAGTGCAATCCTAAATCCCAAGCTGAGGAATATGCGCCATGTAGCTCTCCTTCAGCTCTTTTTTGTCGATGTGATCGTAGATGTCAATGGCCTCTCGCCGGACGTCGCCTCGCAGCTCCTGGATGAATTCCCTGGGTATGCCTGCCCGCCTGAGATGGGTTGTGAACCAGTGTCTGCAGCAATGGGGGCTGAAGTGAAGGCTTCGCTGCGGTATCGCTTCAGCTCGTTTTCATATTTTTCTAAAACTATATTTTTCAGCCTGAGGTCGTCGCCCAGCCGCTTATTCTCTTCTTTGATCCTGGAAAGCTCTTTGACTATCTCACCTCGCGGCTTGCGGTCAGACTCTTCCGCGAGAGAATTTTCCACGATCTCAATAATAAACTTGGAGAGCGGCACATTTGCCTTCTCCGCTAATTCCGTCCACCTCGTCTTATCACTTTGTGAAGGAAGATAGAGCCAAACATACCGTGCTTTATCTGGCTTAACCAAGGATTCACCAAAGAAATAAATGTACTTTATGATATTTAATGATTGCCGGTAAAATCACGCTGAGGGTGAGATTTGAACTCACGAGGTGCGATGCACCACTGGTTACCTTGTTTCAAGCCATATGCCCAAAACCTCAAGACCAGCGCCGTAGGCCGCTTGGCTACCTCAGCTCAGCCTGGCTTGTTCGCACCAATAGATCTTAAGCCTGACGATTCGATAATCTTAATATCCTTTACAGCCATTTTTCTCTGATGCTGATCAAAAATGTCTCCATTATAGAATCCGGACAATTACAGCCTGGCCGGGACATCCTCATCGACGGTGGCAAGATCACGAATTTAGGCCGCGACCTTATGGATGAGAGCGACGATGAGCCGATCGACGGGCGGGGAAAGCTGGCCATTCCCGGCCTCATCAACGGCCACACTCATCTGGCCATGACCCTCTTGCGCGGCTACGCCGACGACATGGAATTGATGCCCTGGCTGCAGGAGAAGATCTGGCCACTGGAGGCCAAGATCACTGAGGAAGACGTCTTCTGGGGAGTCAAGCTGGGCTGCCTGGAGCAGATTCGCTTCGGCATCACCTGCTACAGTGATATGTACTACTTCCCGGACACTACCGCCCAGGCCACCAAGGAGATGGGTCTTCGTGCCTTTATCTCAGGCGTGGTCTTTGATATGAAGCCTGAGCTGCTCGCCCAGGTGGACCCTTTCATCCGCCGCTGGAAGGGCGATGACCTGATCACTCCTGCTGTGGGCCCACATGCTGCTTACACCTGCTCAGAGGAGACGCTGCAAAAAGCCAAAGAGATCGCTGACCGGCATGATGCTATGATTCATATCCACCTCTCTGAGACCCGCGAGGAGGTGGACGGATTTCTGCTTTCCAAGGGCAAGAGCCCGGTGGAGTACCTGGACTCACTGGGCCTGCTCAACTCCCGCCTGGCAGCGGTGCATTGCGTCTGGATCTCTCCGGAGGACTGCTACCTTCTAGCTGAGAGGAAGGCCAATGTGGTTAGCTGCACAGAGAGCAATCTCAAGCTGACCTCAGGCATCGCGCCACTCAACACTATGATGAAAGCTGGAATAAACGTTTGCCTTGGCACGGACGGAGCTTCCAGCAACAACAACCTGAGTATCTTCGAGGAGATGAAGACCACCGCCATCGCCCAGAAGAATGCTTACCACACCCCTGCCGACTTCTCGGCAGAGCAGATCTGGCACATGGCCACAGAGAATGCCTCTCGAGCCTTTGGCCTCAACCTGGGCCTTCGACCCGGTGCCTTTGCCGACCTGGCCCTTATCGACCTGAAAAAACCCTGGTTCTGGCCGCAGAGCAATATCATCTCCCATCTGGTGTACAGCATGGCGGGCGGAGTGGACACGACCATTGTCAACGGTAAGGTGCTCATGCAAAGCGGGGTGATTCCGGGCGAGGAGGAAATTCTGGAGAAGGCTCAGGAGCGCTTCCTGCGTCTCACCTCTTAGCTCCTTTGTTCTTTTTTTCTCTTTTTTCAAGCCGGTCAATCCGATATCGCCTTCTTTCGCAGCAGGCGGTTGTAGGCGATGGCAAAGCGGTGCGCCTCATCTCTGATCTCCTGCACAAAGAGAGACGCTTTTTCATTCTTCCTGATCAGAAGCGGCCCATCGAGGCCAGGCAGATAGATCTCCTCCTCGCCCTTGGCCAGAGAGATGATGGGAATCTTCAGCCTCAGCTCTCGCAGCTCTGCCAGAGCTGATGAGAGCTGCCCTTTGCCCCCGTCGATAACAATGAGGTCCGGCATATCCTGCGCTTCTTCCTTGAGTCGGGAGTAGCGTCTTCGCACGATCTCAGCGATGGAGGCGAAATCATCTATTCCCTGTACGCTTTTAATCTTGAAGCGTCGGTAGTTGCTCTTGTCCGGCCTGCCTCCTCTAAATTGCACCATTGATCCCACGGAAAAGGTGCCTGCCAGATGGGAGATGTCGAAGCACTCAATGACCTGGGGGGCCTTGGGAAGATGCAGTGCCTGCGCCAGGGCCTGCACCTTCATCCTATCTCCGAAAAAGCCGATGTCCACATTCTTCCTGGCCAGCTCCAATAACTCCTTTTTTTCACCCTGCTTGGGAACGGTGACATGCACCTTTTTGCCCTTGACGTGGGAGAGGAAATCCACCAGAGACTCATCCAGGGATTCCCCTAGTATCAGTTCTTCAGGAGGCTCATGTTCCGAGTAGTACTGCACTATAAACTCCTCCAGGAAGTTATCGCTCTGGGCAAAGACAAAGTCCTCTTTTCCTTCCAGAGTGCCACGGTAGACCTTGAAGAGCATGAGAAAGACGCTCGAGCCTTCTATTTGATAGCTGATAACATCTTGATCGTACCTGCGGCTTTTCTCCACCTGCTGGCGCTCTCGCAGGCGCTGCAAAGCCGCTATCTCATCACGAAGCTCCATCGCTCTCTCGAACTCCTGACGATCAGAGAGCTCTGCCATATCTCTTTGCAGAGATTGCATCAGCTCTCCGCTCTTGCCTCCCAGGGCAGCGGCGGCTCTTTTTACCCTGGCCAGATAGTCTGCCTCGCTTATCTTGCCGATACACGGACCGGTGCAGTGGCCCAGATGGTAGCGCAGGCAAGCGCGCTTGGGCAGCCTTTTACAGGTGCGCAGACCAAAGGTCTTGCGAAGGAGCTGGTAGACGAATGTCCTCTCCCGAGCAGAAGTGAAGGGACCGAAGAACGAGCCTTTGCCTGAGGCCTTGCGGGATACTCTGATGCGCGGGAAGCGCTCTTCTGTAAGCTCAATGCAAGCATAGCGGGAGGAATCCTTGAGCTTGATGTTGTAGCGAGGCTGATGCTTCTTGATGAGGGTGTTTTCCAATAGCAGCGCTTCAACCTCTGTGTTGGTGACGATGAATTCCAATCCTTTTGATGCCAAGACGAGAGCCCTTGTTCTGGGTACGTGGTCTTGCTTCTGAAAATAATTGGAAACCCGCTTCTTGAGATCTCGGGCTTTGCCTACATAGATCACCTTGCCCTGGTCGTCCGTAAATAGGTAGCAACCGGGGTTATGGGGAAGAGAATCAAGAGAGATCATACTTTGATGAGAAACAGTATTCTCCGGCTATTTCATTGTAACTGAAAGGGAGTATGAGCCTTCGGGGCGAAAGGGATTGACA
>JAQTXY010000275.1 GCA_028688535.1 Methanothrix sp.
GTCTCAGCAGAGCGTCGAATATCTCCCGGTCCGATGCGATATCTAGTGGCAATCTGCTCCTCATGAACCTCATCGATCCAGTCCATGAGCATGGCAGTCGTCTTGGCCTCGCGGAGCAAGTAGTCGTAATTGTCCTCATCATATAGCTCCAGCTGATGCTGATCGATGAACTCCTCTACCCAGGAGTCTGCAGACTGGATGTAGAGAAGATTCATATCAGGAGTCATGGTGATGAGATGCATTAGACCGAGGTTAGAAGGCTTCTTCTGTGCTGCTCGGTCGGATTCCAGGGCATCCCTGGCGGGATCGCTCCTTCTCCGTTTCTTCAGGTTTTCCAGCATGATGACGGCGCTCAGCGGGTCGATGTAGAGCTTGCTGACTAGAGAGCCGAGCCTGGTGGGATGAAGATCACCGTCGCCGCTCTCCTGGATCATGCCGTTGTCCAGTAGAAATTCGAGAACCTTCTCAAGCGTTACATCCAGATGCCAGGGGTCCTGCTGCTGGGCATAAAAGGTGGTGGCGATGAAAGCTTTCAGCTCCTGATCATTTCTGGCAAAGCCGGCAGCGAAGGTGGAGAGCAGATGAGTGCGCAGAGCGCTCTCGCTGGCCAGCTTCGACCAGATCTCCTCAGGCTCGCCGTTGATGTAGCGCTCCATGAGGTTGTGCATCTCAGAAACGCTCTTAGCCAAAAGAAATGACTCACCATAAGGGTCGAGCCCAGGCCGTCCTGCCCGACCGGCCATCTGGCGGTATTCGATCACGGAAATGGGTGCCATCCCCCGACCGTATTCGTATCTCTTGTAATTCTTGATGAGCACTCTTCTGGCGGGCAGGTTGAGGCCCGCAGCAAGAGTGGGAGTGCTGGCGATGATCTTGATCTTGTTATCCCGGAAGCCCTGCTCCACCAGTTGTCGTTGCTCTGACAGGAGGCCGGCATGGTGGAAGGCAACACCGCGAGAGACGCAGGAGGCGAGACGCACTGCAGTTTCGCTCTCCCCTGTAGCCAGAATGCCGGCAGACAGATTCTTGGTGGCCGCATCTTCAGGGATCAGGCCGCAGAGCCTGAGGGCTGCAGCCTCGGCATTCTTGCGGGAGTTCTCGAAGATAAGGATCTGGGCAGACTGAGAGAGTGTATCCTTGACCAGAGCCAAGGCTTCGTCTTTGGCATCTGAGAGAGGGGCCTGTCCGTCTGGAAATACCATAGTCTTATCGCAGATGATGCCCTCTCGCAATCGAATGGGGCGCCAGTCGCTGCTCACCATCTCTGCTTTGAGCCACTCGGCGATCTCACTTCCATTAGCAACGGTGGCGGATAGACCAATCACCTGCAAGTGGGGATTGCAGTGACGCAGCTTGGTAATGGTCATCTCCAGAGTGGGACCGCGACCTATATCATTGAGCAAATGAATCTCATCGACTACCAGAACGGCCAGGTCCTGCACCCAGGATGCCCCGTTCCTCATGAGGGAGTCGGCCTTCTCAGAGGTTGCGATAATTATCTGATTCTTGCCCAGGCGTTCGTCTCTCTTGTCAAAGTCGCCAGTGCTGATGCCGACAGAGACCCCCAGGGTCCTGAACTTTTTAAATGAATCGTACTTCTCCGAAGCCAAGGCGCGCAAAGGAACAATGTATAGTGAGCGCAGCCCCTGCAGAGCGGCTTTGAGCATGGCCAGCTCCGCCAGCAGAGTTTTGCCGGAAGCGGTGGGCATAGCCAGCAGCATGCTCTTCCCGTCCAGAAGGCCCCTCTCCAGAGCCTCGGCCTGAGGCGGATAAAGCTCTTTGTAGCCGCGCTCTTCATAAAGCTTGACGGCCTCCAGAGAAAGCCATGAGGCAAGGTCCTTTATCTCCAGCATCTGCATCTCCAATCATCAAATCTCAAAGCATCTTCTCCCTAGGCTCCTCTAATCTTAAATACTACGTGAAAGTAGTACCTGCCAAATAGTAGTCACAATCATATAAATGCATCATCCATGGAGAGAAACTAATGTATGCCGATCGGATAAAAAATCTCCCGCCATACCTCTTTGCCGCCATCGACAAAGCAAAACAAGAAGCACGGACAAGAGGCGTGGATGTAATTGACTTGAGCGTGGGCGACCCCGATTTGCCGACGCCGGAGCACATCATCAAAGCTCTGAATAAGGCGGCCAGCGATCCGTCCAATCACCAGTATCCCTCCTACGAGGGAAAGCTTGCCTTCCGCAAGGCTGTGGCAGACTGGTACAAGCGCACCTTTGATGTCGACCTGGACCCGACAGTAGAGGTGCTTACCCTGATCGGCTCCAAGGAGGGTATTGCTCACGCGCCCCTGGCCTTTATAAATCCCGGAGACGCGGCATTGGTCCCAGATCCTGCCTATCCGGTTTACCGCACGGCTACCGTCTTCGCCGGAGGCGATCCGGTGATCATGCCGCTTCTTCGAGAGAACAGATTCCTGCCCGATCTGGATGCCATAGCTCCTGCTGACGCCCGCCGGGCTAAGATCATGTTTCTCAACTACCCCAACAATCCCATCGGCGCATCTGCAGATAAGAGCTTCTTCAAGAAGGTCATCGACTTTGCCAAAGACTACAATATCATAGTAATGCACGATAATCCTTACTCTGAGACTTATTATGATGATGAACGATCGCTCTCCATTCTGGAGATGGATGGAGCAAGGGATGTGGCAGTGGAGTTTCATTCGCTCTCAAAGACCTACAATATGACCGGTTGGAGGATCGGTTCGGTCGTCGGCAATGCCGAGGTGGTAGCTGGCATTGGCAAGATCAAGAGCAACATCGACTCGGGAACTTTCGGAGCGATTCAGGATGCGGGAATTGTGGCCCTGAGCAGCCCCAAGAAGGTTGTCGATGACATCAGGAAGGTCTACCAACATCGCATTGAGATCCTCTACAAAGCCCTGCGAGATCTTGGGCTGCAATTGGAAAAGCCGCGCGCCACACTCTACCTCTGGGCATGGGTAGGTGGAAGCTCCATCGAATATGCCGGGCGGCTTTTGGAGAAGACCGGCATCGTAGCCACGCCTGGAGTGGGCTTCGGCCAGTACGGTGAGGGATATATCAGGTTTTCCATCACCCAACCAACGAAGCGTATAGAAGAGGCAGTGGTGCGGCTGGAGAAGATGAGCAAGTGAATTCGTTGTGCCTTGTGGTGAATCGCGGCAAAAGCGCTCACTGCAAGGCGCAAAGACTGATCCTATCAATTAATTTATAATCAGTGATTAATTCCGGAGGGAATTCAAGTTGTTGGAAAATTATTCTGCTAAGGAGATCGAGGCAAAATGGCAGAAGACCTGGGAGGATAAAGCGGTCTTCCAGCCCGAGCCCGACTCCAGAACCAAGTTCTTTTTAACCATACCTTATCCTTATCTCAATGGAAATTTGCATGCCGGGCATACTCGCACCTTCACCATTGGCGATGCAGTAGCGCGGTTTATGCGCATGCAGGGCAAGAACGTTCTCTTTCCCATGGCCTTTCATGCCACGGGAACGCCCATCGTGGGCCTCAGCGAGCTCATCGCCAAGCGCGATCCTATGATCTGGGATGTTTATACCAAGCTGCATGGCATTCCAGAGCAGGAGCTCTCGGAATTGAATACACCAGAGAAGATTGTGCTCTATTTCCGCAGGGAAGCGAAGCGGGCCATGCAGTCTATCGGATACTCCATCGATTGGAGGCGGGAGTTCACCACCACCGATCCGGCTTACAGTAAGTTCATCGAGTGGCAGTACGGCATTTTGCGACGCCTGGACTACGTGGTCAAGGGCAGCCATCCGGTGCGCTGGTGTCCGCATGATCGAAACCCGGTGGAGGATCACGACATTCTCAAGGGGGAAGACGCCACCATCATGGACTTCTCTCTGAT
>JAQTXY010000276.1 GCA_028688535.1 Methanothrix sp.
CTCGCCGTCCTATTTCTGGGGGCGGCATTGGCGGCAGGCGCTGCAGAGAGCGGTATCGCCATAACCAACGCCAATTTTGCGGCACCAAGCCCCGAGAAAGAGAACCTGGATGAAGAATGGGTGGAGGTATCCAATCTGGGAACTGAGGATGTGAGCCTCGCAGGCTGGACGCTGGAGGACGCACAGAATCACACCTACAAGTTCCCGGATTTCAGCCTGAAGGCCGGCAGCGTTGCCAAGATTCGCACGGGTGCGGGAAATGACACGTCTGTTGATCTCTTCTGGAACCGCAGCTCTTCCATCTGGAACAATGATGGCGACGTGGCTACCTTAAAGGATGCCTCAGGCAATATAATCTCTCGCTATCCTGAGGAGGCAAAGGCAGCTTAGATATCATTTTTCTTTTTTCCATCAATATCTTCAAATTGAACTCGCTGTATTTTGTCCCGTCGTGTACGGTGAGCGCAAGTGAGAAATGCCATCCGGTCCTACTATTATGCGGTGTATTTGAGATGAATCTTGAAGAAATGTCGGACATATTGAAGTCCTCCTTAGGAATTCGCGACAATATTGTGGGCGTAAGGCTGTTTAAGAGCGAGGATGAAATTCCCAAGGATCTCGAATCAGTGGAGAGGCCGTTTCATTACTGCTCCATGATCCAGGGAGCGAGGAAGGAGGGAAAAAGCTTCCTGGCCAGGGCCGACTATCATACATGCAAAGGGGGAGCCTCGGGCCTGGGGCTGGTACAGTGCCCGGAGAACATTGCTTCGGGAACTTTGTACTTTGACAAGCTGCATAAGTGCGAGACCAAGGATGTGGGCATAAGCATTGCTACGAATATGCCGCGCCTTCTCCCCGGCAGCACAATTGCTACCTACGTGGCCCCCCTGGACAAAATGGTCATGCGTCCTGATGTAGTAATATTTGTAGGCAATCCGCTTAACGCCCGGCGAATAGTGCAGGCGGTCATGTTCAAAGAGGGTGGAAGAGCCAGCTTCAACACCGCAGGAATCCAATCCTTCTGCGTTGACGCGACAGCTTCGCCTTACCTCAAAGGAGAGGTGAACATCTCTTTAGGCTGCGATGGATCTGCGAAAAACTCCGGCCTGGAAGATGAAGTTGTAGTGGTAGGCATTCCCTTCGCGATGATGGAGGACATCTGCACCGTCCTCAAGACGCATTACGAGGGCTGGGATAAGTTCATGCGAAGCTGAGGTGAAAACAGATCATGTTTGAACGGATCTTGATCGCGACCGACGGCTCCAAACACAGTGAACGGGCCGCAGAAGCGGGAATAGAGATGGCCAAGCTTTACGGCTCAGCCGTTACAGCTCTTTTTGTGGTGGATATCGGCAAGGAGTATGGCCCTCTGGGGGATCTGCTCTCAAAGGTTGCCGACGACCTTGTGGCAGGCATAAGACGCAATCTGCAAAATCAGGGTGAAAAAGCCACGAAAATGGTAGAAGAGATAGCTGAGAAAGCAGGCATTGTCGTTACCAGAAAGATCACGGAGGGCTATCCAGCCGAGGATATTATCCGTATTGCTAAAGAAGGCGACATGAAACTCATCGTCATGGGCGGAATTGGGGCCACTGGCCTGGAAGGGTTCCTCCTGGGCAGCGTGGCCGATAAGGTGGTCCGCAGCTCCAATATTCCCGTGCTTGTGGTGAGAAAGGATTAGGCGCTGTCTGGCACATCATCCCAAGATGAGATAATCGTCAGGATGGCTTATTTGGCACTCTCCACTTGAGGAGCACTCCCTCGTCCAGCCGCTGCACGCTGCTCAGGATCAGCCTGGGGAAGTGCTCTTTGAATCCCGGCCCGTCTACCAGGGTGGGTGCATTCTCTCCGCCGATGATCATCGCACCCATATAGACATAAATCTCATCCACCAGGCCTAGATTGAGAAGCGACCAGTTGAGCGTAGCTCCTCCTTCCACCATGAGACGCCTGACACCCCGTTCGAAAAGCCGGGAGAACAGCTCTGCAAGATCGACCCTCTCTTTTCCACATACTATTATCTCAGACCGGGTTGAGGAAAGTCCGTCCAGTCGTGGCTGGGGTGCAGAGCTGGCGGCGGCCACGATGCATCCCGGCCCCAATACCTTTGCCGAAGGAGGCGTTCTTGCCAGGCTGTCGGCAATAATGCGAAGCGGGTCCTCCGGCTGGCCTTTGTCTCTTCTGGCCAGGCGAGAGCTTTGTGACTTCACTCTCAGGCTGGGATCGTCTGCCAGCACCGTTCCCACCCCAACCATGATTGCATCGCTCTCCGCCCGGAGAAGATCGACTCTGTCCTTATCTTCCTGGCCGGAGATTCTCACCTGGCAGCGCTCAAAGGAGCTGATCTTGCCGTCTGCGCTCATGGCGCTATTGATGAATACGAAGGGCCTGGTCATAATATCGCCGCCTTTTGTCTTGCGTGCCTCTGGCAATGGTTAGATAAAAAGGAGCTAAATAGATTGCCTGCCTAATTTCAGAACATGCCAAAAGCACGCGAGATCCTGCTGCAGGGAACCATAATCTATGGCGATGATTTCACACCACTGGATGGCTATATCTGCATCCGGGATGGCATTATCCGGGAGTTTGGCTCAGAGAATGTGGATGCGGACTATGAGGGCATCGTCTGCCCGCGCTTCGTGAACGCACATGTCCATGTGGGCGACTCCGCCTTCAAGGACCCGCCCTTTTTGCCGCTTTCAAAGCTGGTAGGTCCTGGTGGATTGAAAGCAGAAAAGCTGGCCCAAATGCCGCATGCCGTTCTGCTGGAGGGTATGAGAAGAAGCCTACAACTAATGACTGCGTCTGGTACCTGTGCATTTGCTGATTTCAGGGAAGGTGGGGCAGAGGGTGTGAGCATGCTGGACGAGGCCATGCTCGGTCAGCCTCTAATTGCCAGAGTTCTGGGACGGCCTGGTACCGGCCAGATAAATATCCCGGAGAGTTGCTGGGGCCTGGGAATAAGCAGCACTCGGGACCATGATCCTGATTATATTCGCGCGGCAGTGGCGGCAGCCAGACAAAGGAGCATGGCGGTGGGAATGCACGCCGGCGAAGCAGGCAATGATGATATTGGTGCAGCGCTTGCCCTTCATCCGAATTTCCTGGTGCATATGAATAGGGCGGAAGAGGCGGACCTGAGGGATGTGGCCCACGCCGGCATTCCGATCGTCGTCTGTCCCAGGTCTAATCTGGTCACCGGCGTGGGTCTGCCCAATGTGAAAAAAATGTTAGAGCTGGGCGTTACTACTGCAGTGGGAACAGATAACGTTATGCTTAACTCGCCGGACATCTTCGAGGAGATGCATTTTATCAGTAAGGCTCTGCTGCATGACGATAGACAGGTATTTAAGATGTGCACGCTAAACGGTGCTAAAATGATTGGGCTTGATCAGAGGCTGGGGTCCATTCGAGAAGGAAAAGAGGCGAAAGTAATGGTTATTGATAAAAGATCAGATAATATGTGGGGAGCAATGGCGCCTCTTTCCAGCATTGTGAGAAGGGCCGTACGATCTGACATAATAGCTATCTTTTAGGAGTTAATCATGTTTAAGAAGATTCTTGTTGCAACCGACGGATCAGAGCACGGATTAAGAGCTGCCAAAGTGGCATTGGAGTTAGGAAAGATATCCGGTGGAAAGGTTACTGCAATCTATGTGGCTGACACCAACCGGACAAGCCATCTGCCGGATGATATGCTGCTATTCAGCATCCGAGAGCTTCTGCTTAAGGAAGGGAAAGAGGCCTTGAAACATGTGGAAACTCAGGCTAAGCATATGGGCGTTGCCTATGAGGGGGTTGTGGTTGAGGGAAATCCCGGCAGCGAGATCGTAAGCTATGCTCAGTCGGAAGG
>JAQTXY010000277.1 GCA_028688535.1 Methanothrix sp.
GATATAGATGCTGGGCGTTGGTGCCAATGAAGCCGCTCTTGAGGGACTATTCAAGTCTCTCTCGGACCAGTTAATTTGCCAGCCGATAGATCTGGAGGATAAGATCATCATACCTTTTGCCGAGATGGGCATGGGCTTATGCACCAGCATGAACCAAACAGGCGAGAATAAGAAAAATGATGGCCAAAAGAAGCATGAAGCAGGCGGTGGAGCTGGTTTATTTCCAGTTGCCGTTCTGGTCATATTCAAAGGAATCTCGGGTCCGGAAGGGGTGAAGGTTGTGGCTCTGTCGCCACCAGGTGAATCGTTATCCGACATCGCTCATGATCTTATGGAGAAGATGATTGCCCATAAGAAGATGCAAGAGAAGAGAATAGATGATATGGCTGCCATCAAGATAGAATAGCTACCGTCTCGAGGCTCTAAGGATGCTGTTTTCCTATCCTGGTATGTTTATTCCCGCTATATTTATCTTGCTTTTAATAATCTTGGCTATCCTTCTCCTTGCTCCCTTTAATCTCTCCCTGGATCTCGGCAAGAAGGGACCGCTAATATGGGGTAGTATTAGGCTGGCCTGGCTAGGGATCGCTTTGAGGAAGGTGGAAATTTCGCCCCAGTCAGCCGACGAGTTGCTGGCCTCCATCAGAAAGGAAAAAACCGGAAAAGAGGATAGAGCCGTTGACGAGAATAAGACCACTGGTAAGGAGGTAGCTGCAGCCACAGAGAAAAAGAATGAGCCAGGGGGAAAGAAAGGCCGAGAACAGGATGAGAAAGAACTTGATGGAAAAAGGGAGAGACGCGAAAAAGGTGAGCCGACTGATGCCACTCGTCATCCCAGTATTTCGTCTCTGATTGATGTCGCTCCTCCCCTGGCGAAGATTCTCTGGGATCTGCTCAGATCCATTCGCTTTAAGAATAGCTCTTGCCGCTTATGCTTTGGTCTGAATGATCCCGCCCAAACTGCTATTATCAGCGGATACCTCTGGTTCTTGGCATCAGCGCTGGGCATCTTTTCGGCCAATATCTCCATCAATCCGTGGTTTGATGGAGAGCGGCTGGAGGGAGAGCTCATCGCCGAGATTGAGGCCAGACTGCTCTCGCCCGTCTTTGCTGTGATCAAAGCCCTGCAGGTAAGAGAGATCAGGCTGCTCTTGAAAGAGATGCTGGGGTGGACATGACCATGGAGAAAATCGGGCCTATCGAGATGGATCTGCAGGTATTGGTGGGCAAGGAGATAAAAGCCTCAGGCAGAACAATTTGGCCCGTGACTAGAATCGCCGTCCTAAAGGGCTGCGGGGACATGGTTCTGTCAATTCAAATCAAGCCTCTCGCTATGCTCATCCTCGAGCCGGCAGGATCGTATGCAGTATCTTTTGCAGGCGAGCCGATGACCATCGAAGCCATTTTAGAGCTGGCTCCATCCCTGAGAGATGTCCTGGAAAAGGCAGGTGAAGCCGGGCAGGATTAAGGAGAAATACATCAGTGTCTCTTCATCTCAACAAGCCGGCTTTGCGCGTTTTGGGGATTGCGGAGAGCTTTGTACGCTCTAGCTCCACCTCCACAATTGCCGGAGTGGTCATGCGTGCCGACCTGCGGGTGGACGGCCTGGCCTATGCCCATGCTACCGTAGGCGGCGACGATGTTACAGAGGCGGTGCTCAGCCTTTGCCGGCAACTTAATCGGTCGGACGTGAATGCTCTGATCTTGAGCGGCGTGGCCTTGAGCTGGTTTAACATCATCGATCCAGAGCGGATCTTTGACGAAACACAAAGGCCTCTGGTCTGCCTCACTTACGAGGAATCTCCTGGCCTGGAAAAGTATATTAGCGAGCATTTCCCGAGTCCCGATGAGAAGCTTCGCCTCTACCGCAAGCTCGGTGAGCGCCAGGGTGTCCTTCTTCGGACCGGCCATCAGGTCTTCGTCCGGGTCTGGGGGGCAACGCCTGATGAAGCAAGAATTCTGCTCAATAAATTCACCAGGGACGGACGAGTGCCTGAGCCGGTGCGCCTCGCCCGGCTGGCGGCTCGGGCGGAACTCAAAGCAGCTCTTTTTTCAGTAGCATGATGCTGTTTTCATACAGCTTCTTTCCATCAGCCGTATGCCACCAGGCGTACCTATCCACGCCGCCCGTGCTGCTGCTCAGCTCACCTATATCTTTATAGTTCTCTTGATAGCTCTTGTACTCGGGCATAGTTGGGCAGATGCAATCCGCTTTCATCCTGTCTGAACTGGGATCGACATACATGCTCTCACCCTGCTGATTTTTCACCAGCAGCCAGACATGTTCAATGCCTTGATTGCGGAAATTATTGCTGTGGACAAAGCTCACATTAAAGCCCCGGTTCTTGAGATACCACTGATAGTACGCCGCTCTCATCGGTATGTTTAAGCTGCTTGTATCCGGTTTTATGCTGGTGGCAAAGCGTACCAGCTCTATGGGACTGTCTATGTCGGCAGAATTCATGCTGAAGTAGTAGTTCTCGGGAATGCCTGCCCTACTGTCGCTAAATCCAGATGCGGATGATTTCGGACCTGATGATCCTCTTTCTCCCGAAAAAAATATTGAACCAGCGATCAGTATTACAGCTATTATTATCAGCCATGCCTTGTAGGTAATGCGCATCACCTTTGCAATTCGCATCAGCAATTCAGCTGTATCTCTTTAAATATGACTCAATATACTTGCCAACTTTGTCTCCTCGAAAGATGCCTGCATGACCCTCGCAGAGAACATCCGCCCGTAAAGCCAGCAGCTTTTGCATGGAAACGCGCCACATCTTTAGATCTGATCCCCAGGCAGGCGAGAAAGGCCCGTGGATGTCCTGTCCGAATAAGACCCTGCCATCCTCAGTATCGATGTAAACGCAGATACTGCCAGGCGTGTGCCCGGGCGTGTGCAGGAAATTAAACTGCAAATCACCCAGTTTAAGATTTTGCGTTTCACCCTCGAGCAGCGTATCCACCTTGACTGGTTTGTAGTCTACACCGTACATGCTGGCCGCAGTAAGAGCGTTGTTTTCGCCCTCAATTCCCTCCCGGTCCAGCTCATGGGCGATTATCTTGCAGCCGTAGCGCTCATTCCAGGCGAAAAGGCCTCCGATATGGTCGATATGGCAATGGGTAGCGATTATATGCCAGACTCTGGCCGGCTCAAATCCCAGTGACCGGATATTGTCCTCGATTCTGTTCGTGCCATAGCCTACTCCGGCATCGACCAGCACCAGCTCTGATCCGGCATCCACCAGATAGACGAAAGCGTCTTCGGGCGCGGAGAGGTCCGATCCACCGACGACAAAGACGCGATCACAAATGCTCTTTGCTCGGCTCATTTATCTCCTTTTCAAGAGCGGCCATGACAAGGATGAACTCCTTTTTCAGCCTTTGCGCCAACTCTGCCGCCCCTTGCAATGAATTAGATCGCCCCATCAGCTCGAGTTCCTTGGCCAGAGCCGAAAGGTGCATCGCTCCCACGTAAGCACTGCTGGACTTCAGGCTGTGGGCAGCCATGTGCAGTCCCTTGGCGTCCCCATTTTCCACAGACTGCATAATCGCGTTTACTTTATCAGGCGAATGTTTGATAAAAAGGCCACCCACCTCGGCGATGATATCTGGGTCCCCAACATCCTGTAGCTCTCGGAGGCTGGCCAGCACCGACCGATCGATAACATCGCAGGAAACATCTTCTTCTTTCATTCTCCTACCCTTCCCCGCCGGCAGCCATTATCTCTGCAAGGGCTGCTGGACAGTTATCATACATGATTCGTACTATATATCCTTAACTTTTCTTCATTTTTTGATGCTCCGGGCAATAGTAGCTGGTCCTCCCGCCTATCTTTTCGCGGCTGAGATTT
>JAQTXY010000278.1 GCA_028688535.1 Methanothrix sp.
TGATAGAGTCCCTGGATTCCGAGATGCTCTCGGTAACCGATCTTGGCGACTTCAAGACGGTGATGAATGGGGGTCTTCGTATCGGCACTATTGGATTCTACCAAGCCGATAACAAGAATCAGTCCATCCGGGACGCCATTGAGAACAGCCTCAAGCCGGCAAATTTGCTTTTTCCTGCCAACGTTGCGGACGACGCCGCTCGAGCCATGATCATCATTCAGGGATCTCGAGAGCATCTGGATGTAGATGAGATCACCAAAGAGGTAGAGAGGCTCACCGCCAGTGCAGGTCACGTATTCAAAGGAATTGTGGTAAAGAAAGGAAATCCCAAGGTGCTCTCTGTCTTCACAGTAGCCAGTGCTCCTGAACTGGAATCAATCTATGCCCAGGCGGCACGAGGCATGCAGGATGAGAAGGAGAAGAGATGCAGAGCCCGAAAACAGCTCGACGATGCCTTCGCCCATATTGAGGATTTGGAAGAAATCTACTAAAAGAAAAATGATCAAGCGATATAATCCGCCTGTAGACCTTAATAACTTTAAGGGAAATCACGTGCTTATTTGGTCTGCGCCAAATCCCTTTTTCACTAAGATCTCCTTAATCCTTTGAATATGGTTTCCCTGCAGCTCGATCAGGCTTTCTTTCACAGTGCCGCCGCAGGCCAGCTTGGACTTGAGATGGGTGCAAAGCTCTTGAAGATCGATCTCATGAGGATCAATGCCTTGGATTACCGTCACCTCTTTTCCATACCTGCGCTTCTGTACTTTCACAGCTATCCTCTGCTGCTCCTTGGCAACCTCCTCGCAGATACATAGCTCCGTGGGAAGGCCACAGACGGTACACATTTGAGAACTCATTTGGTGGCAGTTACCTCCGCAATATATCAACGTTAAAGCTGATTATGCTATTAAAATCTGATGGTGTGCTTCAGGCACGAAATCCTCCTCTTCTCCGAACCTCATCCCTTTTCCGATATATTATTTCCGTCAGGAATATAATCATAGCTAAGAGCAGCAGAATGTCTCTTCGAGAGATCCGCTCCTGCACAGTTCTCCGGCTGACACGACCGGCTTCGACCACAAGGCTTTGTCGGGCCTCAGCTTCGCTGAAGACCTTTCCGCCATTGGCCATGATCATTCGGGGAAAATCTGGATTAAAGCCAATATCTCGGTACTCCAGAGGGTAGTTGACTGCCAGGCCATAATTGCCGATGTAATAGATGCCTGTGCTATTGGGCATAAATGTCGCAACATATCGATTGTCCCCCACTTTTTCCACATCTGCCTGCGGAAAACTGGGGCGCGCATTGCTGCTTATTGTGACGGATAAGGGTGTACCCTGCCATCCGTCATCTGCTTCGACGCGATCGTCCTGGGGCCGCGGATCGCCCACTGCCCAATTAACTGTGGACGAAATCAATTGGGAACCTGGGCTGGCATATAGCTCGCCTGCCCAGACATTGCCATCATCGACCGTCAGCGCCGCCACCCTGCCCAAACCATAGCGCCATACCGTCAAGACCGGTTTTCCATCAGGCAGAGCCGCCAGACGCTGGGCACCGGCACGTGGCGTGACATCATTAAAACCGGTAATTGTCGCATTTAAGTTCAGATCGGCTGTAATGTAGTGATTCTTGTTGACCACATTCACCGCATATCCCGAGAGGCTACTCTCCTCGGGTGCTGCCTCAGCGGGAGGCTCTTGCATAGTAGTAGTGAGCGAGTCGGGATAGACGAAAGCAGAGTAGTCTGATCCCGTCTGAGCTGCCAGATAATCGAATCTGCCTGTTGCCCCTGGGAAGGCTTGCACCTGCACGAGGCGAGCGGTGAGATTCATCTGCCGTAGCAGGTCAATGGAGCGTGCCACCACCTCCGGATAGTTATAGAGGTTTCCGTCCGATAGGATTACCAGTTCACCCTGGCCGCCGCTAACATTGAGCATGTCCCAGGCCAGTTGCAGACCGCTATCCAGATAGCTGTTCTCCGTTCCTGTGGGTGCGAGGCTCATTATCCTCTCTCTAAGAACGCTCTCTGCTCGAGAGAGGGGGACGGGGTCTTGCACATCGTAAGCTTTGCTGCCAAATACTACCAAACCCACTTTATAATCTCGGAAATGGGGCGATTTGAGAAGTTCCACAGCCAGAGCCTTCTCGTAGTCGAGCAGAGGCGTGCCGTCCGCCGTGCGCGTGGTGAGCAGGGAGAAGGAGATATCCATCACGAAGATAAGTGTCTTGCCGCCCTCGAAGATGCTGGGCACAGAGCGCACCGGCAAGATCTCTTCCAGGCTGGAGTTGCGATAATTCCCATGGTCATAGGCATCCTCGCCTCCTACTACTACCAGCCCTCCGCCTTCGCGCACATAACTTTGCAGTGGAGCCAGAAGGGAATTGTATCTGATATCATCAAGCACTACAGCCTTGTAGCCCTCTAGCTGGTCCGGAAGCTCGGAGACGAGTGTCAATTTGTAGAGATCATCAAGATCGATGGCCAAGGGCGAGTTGCCGCTGGAGATGAGCAGAACCTGTGGCTTGGGGACGACATAGACCGCTTTTTGGTAGTTATCATTTATGGGCTGCCCGTCCGGGGCGATAGTTGCCCGCAGAATATGATTTCCTGTTTCCAGGAAGGAATGGGAGATCTTGATGGACGCACTGTTGTTGGCAACTATCGTGTCGCTGTAGATCAATTTGTCGTCGGCAAAGACGGAAATAGGTCCCTGGTAGCCTAGAGATGAGCGCACCAATACCTTGAAGGGATAGTCTCCGGCAAGAACAGCGGTGTTGGTCCCAGATATCTCCACCCCCGCGTCAGCCCTTTGGGGGGTAAGTGAGAGGGCAAAGGTGGTGGTATTGGAGGCGCGCGCCAGTGCCAGGGCGTCTTCCAGGGCGCGACCGCTATTGCTGTAGCCGTCCGATACCAGGAGGAGAGTGCTGCCCGGCAGGGCATACTGCACGATTTTATCTCCCAGTGGTGTGGTATCCCCTGAGAAGGTGCGCAGGGGGGCGTCAACATAGCTTTCTACCCTTGTCGCGACGTCGGGATCAAAGATGCCCATGGATCCTGTCCGGTCGTCTAAGATGGTTATGCTGGGCTTTTGCGAGGAGACGGTATGCACCTCGACAAAGTAAGGATTGGCGGCAGCAGCTATGATCAGACAAAAGACGAGAAGCCGTGAAGCGGCAAATAGCCTGGCTTTAGCTCTGCTGCGAATCAGGACAACACCCAAGAGCAAAACCAATGGAATAGCCCAGAGCAACTCCGGCATGGCAAAATAGAGATCCAGGATCATACCTCTCTCCTCCTCTTCATAACCGCCAGCTCCAGAAGGATGACGAGAGCAGCAAGTGCAATGATCCAGTCGGAGAGGTCCTCTTCAACTATAGTCTCCCGGCTGGCTGATACAAAGACACCCGCATCAACACCATTATTTCTTTGCAGGGAGGATTCTTTAGGATCATACATATTGGCAGCTACAGCCTTTCCCTGGTAGCGATAGATTCCCACCTCATCAAGCAGCAGAGTGCTCGCCGCAAGGCTTGTAGAAGGCGTCTCTATCTGGGCGGTTTCACCCAGATGAATTATCTCACCAGTCTTTCGATTGGCCTGTGTTATGTCCGGTATACCTGTGATCCAGCTTATCATCTGATACCAGAATATGGGATATTCCGGACGCAGGTAAAAATCGGAATCCATTTCCAGACCATTATAAATCACCATTCCCTTTCCCAGGCGCCAATAGGAGAGGATGGGTTGGCCATTGGCCTCGACCATGGTGGTAGAGCCCTTTCGGGATACGGCCTCTGGAAAACGGAAGATGCCAATCTCATCGAAGTGCACTCCTTTGGCAAAA
>JAQTXY010000279.1 GCA_028688535.1 Methanothrix sp.
CAATGCAAACGCTGCCCATCTGATGAATGTCTCTCGGATTGCAGTGGTGCTCATTGGATCCTCTGCCCTTCTCCTGGCAATCTCCTTGCCAGGCATTATCAAGACCCTGCTCATCGCCTACACCGTTTTCACCAGCGGCCTGCTCCTGCCGACAGTTGCCGGATTCTACAAAGAGCGACTGGGCTTGACCTCGGGGGGAGCGCTTTGTGCGCTGGTGGGAGGAGGGACAACTGCTCTATTCCTGGGCCAAAGCCGACCACTGCTGGGCATGGCCGTCTCGGGGGTATTGCTATTGGCCGTAAGTTATCTGGAAAGGCGGCATGCGAGATGCAAGGAGCGCCATGCAAAACCTTTAATGCATTGATGTGTATTTCGTAGAGAAATATGGTTAAGTTTATAGTATTTATCTTAATAATATTAACGATCATTAACCAGATTCCTGCGACGGATGCAAAGGCGCAAGATATGCCTTCCAATTCATCATCAACTGCATTGAGAGATATAGATCGTATAATTCCTGAAAACAATGGGATTAAAATTATCGGGATAAATATAGCCGCTTTTCCAAACATTAATGTAAATATATTTATAGATAAATTCTGTGCTATGTACGGAGACCTAAAGAAGGAAGACTTCAGGATTAGGGAAGATGAGAAGGATACTGCTATTCGCAATTTCTATTTCACAGGCAATGCAACGGGACAAAAGCTTGACCTGGCTATTGTCTTTGATGAGACAACCAGCATGGATAGCGAAATAAATGCATTAAAATCGAAGATTAAAGACCTGACCCAAAAGATCAATTCCAGCAAGCTTGACGCCAGATATTCTTTGGTCACATTCAATGGCGCTAATATAGTAACTAAGGCCAACTGGACCGATGATGTCGTATCACTTAGAAATGCCATAGGAAAACTCACTACCTCAGGCGGAAATCCTGATTTACCGGAAAATTCGCTAGACGGGATAGAGAGGGCGCTGTCGTTTGGATTTCGGCCAGAGGCTCAGAAGATAATCATCGTGGCAACGGATGAACCATCCCTGCAGAAAGGCGATGGAAAATCCGATTCAGTTTATGCAATGGATGATGTCAAGAGCGACCTTTTGAAATCCGGTGCCATGCTAATAGCCATCTCTCCAGATTTTCGTAATGCAAACGTTGAAGCAAATGTGCCACGTTCGGATCTGGCAGAGTATGCAGATATGAGGGTGCTGGCAGACGAATCCTTAAGTCTGTGGATTGACATAAAAACGGCAGATTTCTCAGAAATATTAAGGCAAATCCAAGGGATACTTACAGGGACATATGTTATCGAGTACGCATCTGGCAACAAAACTCCTTCCGAGAACCGGACGGTCTTTGTCTCTGTTGATGCACCGGGATGCCTGAAAGGCGATGTCTCCGGCACATACACAACGCCAGGAAGTGCACCGGCAAGCAATGTTCCGCCAGTCATAACCAACCTGGCAGCGGATAAGTCAAGCCCACAGGACGCAGGCACCGTCATATTATGGACGGCCAATGCGTCAGATCCGGACGGCGACTTGATCCTTTACAGGTTCTTTTTGAACGAGCTTCCCGCAACCGACTGGCAATTGAGCAACCAGTGGCCCTGGAACGCATATGAAGGTGAATTTCGATTAGAAGTTCGGGTGAGGGATGGATTGCATGCTGGGCCCAATGAAACGGATGATAGTAGATCTGAGATCTTCGAGGTAGATGCGCCTGCAATAATTGAAAAAATTGATGCGCCTCATATCGACTCCTGGCAGAAGACCTTTGGAGGATTGCATGATGATATTGGCGCTGCGGTCCTAGAGACCTCTGATGGCGGCTATATCATAGCAGGCCATACATCATCTTATGGAGCAGGCGGAATGGATCTATGGATGATCAAGACCGATGCCACAGGCAATGAGATTTGGAGCAGGACTTTTGGCGGCAAGGGAGATGAATTTGTCACCTCCGTCCAGCAGACTTCCGATGACGGCTATATCATGGTTGGATTAACATCTTCTTACGGCGCTGGTGAAAGAGATCTATGGATGATCAAGACCGATGCCCTGGGAAACAAGCTGTGGGAGAAAACCTTCGGAGGAGCATGGGATGACGGCGGCATTTCTGTCCGGCAGACCAAAGACGGCGGATTTATCGCAACCGGTGCCACAGGCTCTTTTGGTCCCAGTGTTGTCTGGCTGATCAAGACAGATTCATTGGGAAACGAGCTATGGAATGAGACCCTCGCCTCCGAAGAATATGTTGGACAAATGTCCACCGGGTCCTCAGTCCAACAGACCAACGATGGTGGCTACATAGTTGCCGGCGATTCGTCAAAAGAGAATATCTTGCTGATCAAGACAGATAGCCAGGGCAGCAAGCAGTGGGAGAAGATCTTTGGGGGATTAACAGTCGACGGAACAAACGTTAACGCCAACAGCAGAGTTTTGCAGACCTCTGATGGCGGCTATATCATAGATAGCTATACTTCTCAGAGCGGTGCAGGCGGGATGGATCTTTGGATGATCAGGACCGATGCCAAAGGCAATGAGATCTGGAGTAAGACTTTTGGGGGAAAAGGCGATGACTTTGGCACTACCATTCAGCAGACCTCGGATGACGGCTATATCATAACCGGCCATACATCATCTTATGGCGCAGGCGGGATGGATCTGTGGATGATCAAGATCGATGCCGCAGGCAATGAGATCTGGAGCAAGACTTTTGGGGGAAAAGGCGATGACTTTGGCACTGCCGTCCAGCAGACCTCTGATGGCAGCTATATCATGACAGGCCGCACATCATCCTATGGCGCGGGCGGGATGGATTTGTGGATGATCAAGACCGATGCCAACGGGAGTATTGAGCAGGACAAAAAGAGTCCAACGCACATATTCGACAGCAATTATCGCATCTAACGCCGCTGCCCACAGGGACAATCCGGCAGCAGCTTCCGGGCAGCCACATGCCATCCTGCGTGCTTCCTGATGATGGGTTGCCAGGGCCCTCGGCCCTCAGGTAGACCTCCGGGGAGGCTCCACGATGTCATTTGGACCGATACCAGCATTTTATGGCTTCTCGATGGACCCCAAGCGCTATCATACTCATGATCACGCTTACCATTAGCAGAAAAGGCGGCTGCAGAATGACGCTCGAAATCAATCCTGCGGTCAGGAAATATGCATGAAATCCGAGGGGAACAGTAAAGATAAATGCACCCTGAAACAGGCCAATTCTATTTGGGCGCAGTACCAGCACCAACAGCAGAGCGCCTCCCAAGACTGCGATGATGACAGAATAATGCAGCAGTTCATTGGAGATGCCAGTAATGAGACGGTTGGTAATGAGCACGCCAGCAGTGCCGCAGATTATTGCTCCTGCCGGGGAGAGCCAACGCCCACAGAAGCCGGGGAGTTTTGATAGCAGTCGAAGGCTGAATGAAAATGAGAACACTACCCAGAACCATGCCCAGAAGTTGTTGTAAGGAACCCCGAAGTACTGATAATCAAGCCCATGTCCCCAATCCCACATTCCTAGGCGGATGGCTATGGCATCCATGGAAAGGTCGATGCTCAAGGCTAGTAGGCCGTCAAGCGCAGGCCTGGCCCATTCTGGAAGGTTGGTGCTATCGGAAAAAGCACGAACGCTATAGATGATCGTTCCCCAGGCAACGCCAATGACCACAGGGACGGGGCCAAGCATTATCAGAAAATGTCCATACTGGTAAGCATCAAGCTGCTGAATAGTAGCCCATTCAAGCAGCAAGCCGAAGAACACCCCGGCAAGAAGCTGCCAGACCACCCAGGAGCCTCGCTTCCATGCGTTTTGCAGACAGATCAG
>JAQTXY010000280.1 GCA_028688535.1 Methanothrix sp.
CTGCTATGGTTATGGTCCCGGAAGCACCAGCAGGCAGATCGCCTATCGTCCAGCGATTTTCAGTGCCGCTGTCAGGCGGAGGCGAGGCGGAGATGAAAGTTGTGCCCGGTGGATAGCTTTCGACAATGACCACATCATAAATCGTGTTCGAATCTCTGTTCTGGTAGGTTATGGTGTAGGTGATGGTCCCGCCAGGCAAAACTGTGGATGCGGATGCGGTCTTGTTGAGCTGTGCCTTGCAGATTACCCAGGTCAGCCTGTAGCTGTCATACAGGGGCATCCTCGATATGTCGCCGTTTGAGGATGTGGCCTCGATGTAATAATCCACTGTGCTTCCTACTGGATAGGCTGGAATCAATGCCGTCCATGAGGCGTCCTTTGGATCTGCTCCTTCATCCATTACCATGCTCGTCTCAAAGCTTTGTCCTGCGGAATCGGTATAATGGAGCATCATTGATGAAATGCCTACCGGGCTTACGGCTCTGGCTTGAATGATCTGATCGTTTCCTGAGCAGACCCCTGTCGTTCCGGGATAGACAGATGTGATTTTCGGATTGCAGTTTAGCCAGGTCAGCGTGTAGCTGCTATCAGTTGGCATTCTCGATATATCGCCGTTGGAGGATATGGCCTCGATGTAGTACTCCACTACAGTCCCGCTTGGATGATCAGGGATCGATCCCGTCCATTGGGAAGATCCCTGATCGAATTGCATGCTGCTCTCATATTGTCCTGTGGCGTCGGTAAAGTGAATCACCATCGATGAGACGCCGACAGCACTTGTAGCCGTTGCGGTGATAACCTGATCCTTACCGGCGCAGATCTCTGTCGATCCTGGAGTGACAGACACGATGTTAGAACGGCAGTCGAGCCAGGTCACGGTGAACTGGCCCAGGCCTTCCGGCGGATTGGGGCCCAGAGTATCCAGAGTATAGCCATTCAGATAAATGTTCAGGGTCTCTCCAACTTGCCTTCCAGCACCTGGTATGCTGCCAATCCAAATTCCCTCCTTAGGATAGGGATCATTGCCTAGCAGGTGCATTGGGTACTCTTTGCCCTCATAGGTGATGGCAGCTCTATAGAAATCCTGATCCGCATCCCTTATGGTAAAGCTAAGTAGGGCGTCATTTCCGGCACATGGGGCTGTGATCTCATGGTCGATAAGCTCGGGTTCATCGCACTCTTCGAACACGGCTCGGTACGATTGTGAGGTGGAAGTGTACTTTTCTGTGCTGGCAGTGATGTAATAGGTAATGGTTCGCACCTTTCTCTTGGAGACGGTGCCGCTCCAGATGGAATCCTTGGGATCGCCTCCCTGTCTGACCATATCCACCTCATATATTCCTGGCTGCCCCTCCTCCTCGAAGATGATGCGGGCAGAGACGACCCCGGCAGTGGCTGCAATCCTGGCGGTGATCTGCAGATTGTCATCGCCCTCGCAGTCCTTATAGTCGCCCGGCGATATTTCCGAGATCTGCGGCGGCGAGCAATCCTGCCAGGATATTGTCCCGCTTTCGGAGACCGAGGTCCCTCCAGAGTTGTCTTTGGCAGTTACGCTGTATGTGACGGTCTGCCCGGCTTGCATCGCTGAACCGGGAATAATTGCCGTCCAGTCGCCGGACGGGGATCCCACCGGACCGGACAATGGAATGGCAGAGGAATCGAAGTTCAGAGTGGCCGAGGCAACGCCGTGATCGTCCAGGATGTGGGCGGTCACTGTGACGTCCTCACCTGCGCATGGCTGCGAGTTTGATGGAGTAATCGACTGGATCTCAGGGGCTAAGCAGTCCCTCCAATGGATCTGGCCGGTTGCCGGGGTGGCTTTGTTTCCGGCGGCATCTGAGGCAGAGATGCTGAATGTGAGGACATAGCCTGCTGGTATGCCAGAACCCGGTATGGTTGCCGCCCACTCCCCGGACGCCGATCCTGTGGGGCCTGTCATCGGGTAGTCGTTCCCCTCGGCGGTCAGGGTGGCAGAGGTTACGCCAATGTTGTCGGTTATCTGAACGGTGACTGTTACTTCCTTTCCCGCGCATGGCTCATGCGGGGATAAGGAAATGCTGCCGATATCCGGATGGGAGCAGTCCCTCCATGTGATGGTGAATTCGCCGGAGACCGATGGGTTTTCTAATGTGTCCAGGGCTCGCACCGTGTAGGTGAGAGAGCTTCCTGCGGTCCTGCCGGCTCCTGGGATGTTCGCCGTCCAGTAACCGTCCAGGGAACCGGCAACTCCGGACATGGGATGGGACGTTCCATCATAAACCAGATCTGCAGATGCTACTCCGTTCTCGTCCTTGAGATGAACGGTTATCAGAACATCAGTGCCGGAGCAGGGCGATTCGGTTGAGGGGGTTACAGATACAATGTCCGGTCCGGTTAAATCGGGACTTCCGCACTCTTTCCAAAGAACCACGCCTGATACTGGAGATGACGGAGCTGAGCCATCACTGGCGGTTATATTGTAGCTGACAGATGTGCCTGCCGGCCTGCCGGAAGATGTGTACTTCCAATCGCCTGATTTCGAGCCTGTCGGCCCGGACATGAGATGATGGTCGGAATCGAAGTAGAGATCCACCGATGTCACGCCAACATCATCAGTCACATGGGCGGTGATGGTCACCTCCGTACCGGCGCAGGGCGTGGAACTGGAAGTATCAACTGACTGTACAACCGGGGGCGTGCAGTCCATCCAGGTTATGGAGCCGGATACAGCAGTGGCGGCATTTTCGGCGGCATCTGTAGCCGTGATTGTGTAGCTTATAGATTCCCCGGCCTTCTTACCGGCGCCAATAATGACGGCCGTCCAGTCTCCATCGTTCGCCGGCCCAATGGGCCCGGACATCTGGTGGGATGTTCCTTCATAAGTTACGGTGGCGGAGGTCACGCCCACATTATCCGTGATATGAACTTTAACGAAGACATCCTCTCCCGCGCAGGGGCTGGCCGGATCCAGGACAGGACTGCCGATGACGGGAGCAATGCAATCTCTCCAGGTTAGTGTGAATGTGGCGGATGTTGCGGTATTTCCCTCCCCGTCCTTGGCGATGATGTAATAAGAGATAGACTGTCCTGCAGCCATTCCCGGTGTTATGGTGTAGGACCAGTCACCAGGTCCCGTGGGCCCTGACATGGGGTAAGGCACGCCGTTTATGACTATGCTCGCCTCTGCTACGCCTATGTTATCAGTAATGCGAGCGGTTATTATAACGGCAGCGCCAGCACAGGGAGCAGAATTGGAGGGAGATATGCTCTCTATATCGGGAGCGCCGCAGTCCCTCCAGGTTATTTTATAGACCGCAGAGGTCGCAGAGTTTTCCGCAGCATCAAAAGCAGTCACAGTGTATTCGACAGAGCTTCCCGCTGACCTGCCGGGGATGGTTGCCGTCCATTCGCCCGATGGGGATGGGCCGGACATGGCGTAATCGTCTCCTTCATAGGTCAATATGGCCGATGCCACTCCCACGTCGTCTGTTATCTTGGCGGTGATTGTCACACCAGCAGGAGGGCAGGGTGACAGGTCTGAGGGCACGACAGAGATGATCTCAGGCGGCGTGCAATCTCTCCAGGTGATGGTGAAGCTGGAGGAATGGACAACTCTATTCAGGGCGTCCGTGGCGGAGATCGTAAAAGTCAGCGAATTTCCAGCCACCTTTCCTGGTCCCGGTATTTCATAGGTCCAGTCTCCTGAGCTTGATCCGGCAGGACCGGACATCAGGTGGCTGGAACCATCGTAGTCAATGGTCACAGAAGCGACTCCGGGTCCTGCGGTGGAATGGGCGGTGATGAGCACATCCGATCCGGCGCATGGCTGGAAGGTCGAGGCTTTCACCGAGGTGATG
>JAQTXY010000281.1 GCA_028688535.1 Methanothrix sp.
GGCGATCTCAATCTCAACGCACCGCCCGCCATCATCGGCGAGGTATTGCTGCCCAAAGATGCAGACAAGATCGTCGTTAAGGAAAACGGTCTTTCGGTATGGCATGATGAATATACGCTTGGCGAAAACAAAAAGGTGATGTGGCCCATATTGCGACCCAGGCTTGCTGAGGAGAGGAGCTTTGAGATCGAGTATGTGATCATTCCCGGCCAGGTTCAGCGCATCAATATAACCGCAGGCTGGAATGCCATTGCCGTATATCTCAAGCCGAAAGATGCCACTGCCTCCAAGTACCTGGCAAATAAGCCCTATCGGAGCATATTCTCCATTGCCGGCGAAGGGTGGGACTTTGGTATGAAAGATGGGGGCACAATAAATGTGACCAGGTTTTCGCCGGGTGAGGGCTACCTCATCGACAGCGCTAACAATTTCACCATAGAAATATCCGGCAAACCAGTCGATCTGCCTTATCGCCTCAATCTGCATGCCGGATGGAATATGATTGGCCTTCCGGTAAACAAGACAGTAGATCTAGGTAACATTACTGTGAATGCCGAGCATAAGAGGTTCAAGTATCAGGAAGCAGTGACGAAAGGCCTAGTCTCGGCTTTCGTCTGGAAATATGAGGGGCAGGGTTGGACCCACCTGGGAAAGAATGAGACTATGGTACCGGGAATGGCCTATCTTATCGAGGCAATGGACGAGGCCAAGCTGGAGTTCCGCTGAAAGTAACTTCAGCCGAACTCTTTTTTTTATTTTATTATTTTCTTCTATGCAGCTCTCTGATCATCTCTCGGTGCATAGAGGCCATCATATCTCCCTGCATGCCGATCAGAAAAAGCTGGAATCCCACGATAATCAGAATGGCCGTCAGGATAGTGAGGGGAATGTGTTCGATACGCCAGTTAAGCCAATCCCTGGCCACAAATAAGCCGATGAGAAATCCGACCAGACCAAAGAGTGATCCGATCAGGCCGAAGTAGAACATAGGATTTTCGGTCTTGGCCATGCGGAAGATTGTGAGGATGATCTTGAGGCCGTCTCGGAAGGGATGAAGCTTGGTCTTGGTTCCCGCCGGCCGGGGCATGTAGGTAATGGGCACCTCGATGATTCGCAGCCCCTTCTTCACACTCTCAATGGTTATCTCCGATTCGATCTCAAAGCCAGGCGTAGAGAGGTCCAGGCGGCGAATGCCTTCTCTGGTGAACGCCCGGTAGCCGGAGAGAATGTCGCTTAGAGGAACGCGATAGATGGTGGCGAAGAATCGATTGATCATCTTGTTGCCGAGCATGTTCAGACCCTTCAAGGCCCCGACTCGAAGATTGATCAGCCTATTCCCAACGACGTGGTCTGCCTTTCCTCGCAAGACCGGCTCCAGAACGAGATTTGCCTCTGCCGGCAGGTAGGTTCCGTCCCCATCGATGAGAAGGATATACTTCTCTTCGATCTCTTCGAAGACCTCTTTTAGGGCCTGGCCTTTGCCTGAGCCGGACTGGATAAATATGCGCGCTCCGGCGTCTTTAGCTCTGGCGACTGTAGCGTCGGTGCTGTGGCCGTCCGCCACTAGGATATTTTCGAAACCCAGGGCTTTAAATTCCCGGATGACAGGCTCGATGGATTCCTCTTCATTGAGGGTGGGAATGAGAACGCAGACGTCTTTGTGGTTCACGCGAAGATCAGCTCTGTACAATGATTATCAGCCAATAGGGTTGTGTCGGATTAAATAGGTTGCTTCGCCAAAAAAATGATCTCATGCCTTCATGGCTCTATGTATGATCTTCTCATAATGCTCCACCAGCTCCTTCATATCGCCTGCCGCGGTCTCGATGTAGAGTCTTAAGATGGGCTCGGTATTGCTGGGTCGAATAAGAACGCTATAGCTATCGGTAGTGATCTTCAGTCCGTCTAATGTGTTCGGCTGCATTGCAGCGAGAGCATCCTTCAGCCGCAGCATTACTCCGGTCGGGTCTTCATTGAGATGGATGCTGATCTGCTTGTAGGGATAATCGGGTATCTCGTCCGCGAGAGATGAGAGCTTCTCTCCTTTGGAGATGATCTCGGCGATGGCCAGACTCATGGCGAAAGGATCGTCCGAGTACTGGAATTCGGGCAGGAAGAAGTGACCGCTGCGCTCAACACCCAAGACTGCATTCTCATTCTTCACCCGGTTGGCTACAAAGACATCGCCCACCCTTTCCCGTAATATCCTGATGCCGTCTTTTTGCAGTTCGCGCTCCAGCATCATGGAGCAGTCAAATCCGGAAATGACCAGATCGCCGCGTTTGTACCTTCTCCTGGCTATGATGATGGCCACCTTCTCAGGCGGCAAGACCCGGCCCAGGTCATCGATGATGATACCTCGATCGGCATCAGGATCAAATCCAACCCCAAAATCCGCCTGACTTTTTCGCACCTCCTGGCAGGCAGGCTGCAAAGACTCTTCATTAGGAGCCGGTCCACGACCAGGAAAGTGACCGTCCATGATGCCGTTGATCACAGAGCATTTCATCTTTAAGTTTTCGTAAAAAGAGGCCATAGTGCAGGCTGAGCCGTTGCCCATGTCCAGTACAACTCTCAGTGGGTGCTCGAAGTGCAGCTTATTTGCAACATAGCAGCGGTAATCGTCGATAGCTTCCCCAGATGAACGATCTTCTACTCTTCCAATTCCAGAGAGAAAGCCGCCTTCGCGGTAGAATTTCATGATGGACGACTCCTGGTAGAGCAGCCCGTAGCCATCGCCGGTTCTAAACCGCACGCCGTTGTACTCAGGAGGGTTATGGGAGGCAGAGATGTAGGCCGCAGCTTTCAGGCCCATTTTGCGGGTAATGAAGCTCAGAACAGCAATGGGAATTATGCCGTAGCTTTGCACATGGCAGCCTGTAGTCAGAACTCCTTCCAGGAAGGCCTTTTCCAGAGACGGGCCGCTGATTCGCGTATCCCTGCCCAAAGAAACACTGCCCCCTTCCGCAAAAGATCCGAAGGAAACGCCCACTCGCCTGGCCAGATCCTCTGTCAAATCGGTGCCGTAGACACCTCGAACATCATAAGCTCTAAAGACTGTCACGAGACATCTGTTGACCTGAGCATTTAAATTATTTTCTGCGAGGTGGCATCTTGTCGGAGCAATAATTTAATATGGGCAAAAATTTATCCGTCTCCTCTGAGATAATTGAGAAGAGAGTATGAATAGACTAATTTCATTATCTTGTGTCCTGGCGGCTGCAATCGCCTTCTCCATCCTTTTCGCGAATGTCGTCCAGGCAGAGGAGACACCCATGAAGAGTCTTATTGTCAAATTGGGCTTTGACCGGGTTCCCGATGAGAATACCTGTCAGGGATTGGATGTATCGCCGATGATCGAGATTGAAGGGCTCAATGCCACATCCCTGGCCGTGATTGTTGACGACCCGGACGCGCACTCTGCCGTCTTTACCCACTGGTTCATCTGGAATATCCCGCCGATTAATGTAATTCCCGGGGCTATAACCAAGAAAGCCACTATCAATGAGCCCTTCATCGCAGTGCAAGGCACGAACGACTTTGGCGAGATAGGATATTCCGGCCCCTGCCCGCCTTCCGGAAAACCGCATAGATATTTCTTCCGTGTTTTTGGCCTAGACCGGATGCTTGACCTGCCAGCAGGCGCCTTTGCCGCAGATTTAAAGAAGGCAATGAAAGGCCATGTGATACAGAAAGGAGAAGCAATGGTAACCTATGGGAGATGATTCACTCCAGTGAAGAATGTCACAAAATTAAAAAAAACGCAAAAAATGTGAGAGGCAGCCCACCTAGTTAGATCGGATTTCGCAGCGGTGA
>JAQTXY010000282.1 GCA_028688535.1 Methanothrix sp.
GACGAGGTCCCAGCCCTGAAATTGGGGGGAAGAAAAGCCGCAGAGAAGCGAGCCTAAAGTGAAGACGGCAAAACCGGCATTGTAAAGGTTCTTTCTGCCGAACATGTCAGCCAGTCTTCCCACTACCAGCACAAGAGCGGTGGTGATGAGCATGAAGCCCAGGATCACCCACATGATGGTCATGAATCCGGCATGAAGCTCTGTCATGATATCAGGCAGAGCAATGAGCAGGGCCGAGCCTTGAATGGATGCCAGCAACGCACCCACTGTGGTGACGGAAAGCGCAGTCCACTCATAGCCGCGCCAGTTCTCTCTATCTTTGGGCATGTAAGACGCAACAAGAGATGCCCGCCAATTTGTATTTATCGGCCAAAGAATAGAAAATGAACTATGAAGGCCGGCGATTTCCGGCCTTCGGGTCCGGGTCTTCGGCTTAACCTGCCCTTGATCCAGCAAACCTCTTGTAGATGTCCGCCTCCGAGGCAGTAGGCTTTACCTTCTTCAGGGCCTCTTCAAAGTGCTTGTTCTCCAGTTTGTACTCACAGACCTGCGCCTCAACCGTCGCCTTTCCACCCAAGACGCACTCCCGTATGGCGAGCATTACCGCCTCACCCACCAATGCGCCCAGATCGGCTCCGGAGAACTGCTCTGTTCTCTTAGCCAGATCATCAATCTTGACATCCTCTGCCAGGGGCTTTTTGGCAGTGTGGATCTTCAGGATCTCCTGGCGGGCCTGCTCGTCCGGCAGACCGATCTCGATGAGCCGGTCAAAGCGTCCCGGTCGCAGGAGCGCCGAATCGATGATATCCGGCCGGTTGGTGGCGGCAATTACCATGACGCTGTTGAGCGATTCCAAGCCGTCCAATTCGGTTAAGATCTGCGATATGACCCGCTCTGTAACATGCGAATCGCTGGTCGAGCCGCCCCGAGCAGGAACTATGGAGTCGATCTCATCCAGGAATATCACGGAAGGCGCTGCCTGACGAGCCTTGCGGAAGGTCTCACGCACAGCCTTCTCAGACTCGCCCACCCACTTGCTGAGGAACTCCGGGCCCTTGATGCTGATGAAGTTGGCCTGGCTCTCGGTGGCTACCGCCTTTGCCAGCATGGTCTTGCCGGTACCGGGCGGACCGTAGAGCAGCACGCCCTTGGGTGCTTTGGCATCCATATGGGCGAAGAGCTTGGCATAGGTGAGCGGCCACTCCACCGACTCGACGAGCTGCTGCTTGACATCGGCAAGCCCCCCAATATCATCCCAGTGCACATTAGGCGACTCTACCATGACCTCACGCATGGCAGAAGGCTCCATCTCGCGCAAAGCTTCCAGGAAGTCATCATTGACCACCTCGATCTTGTTCAGGATATCGGCAGGTATGGATTCAACCTCCAGGTCAATCTCAGGCAAGACCCGCCGGATGGCGCGCATGCCGGCCTCACGAGCCAGAGCCGCAAGATCTGCCCCTACGAAGCCGTGCGTCACATCTGCCAGCTTCTCCTGGTTCACGTCTTTGGCGAGAGGCATGTTGCGAGTGTGGATCTGCAAGACCTCCAGGCGGGATTGACGGTTGGGAACACCGATCTCAATCTCCCGGTCAAAGCGACCAGGGCGGCGCAGGGCAGGGTCCAGGGAATCAGGCCTATTGGTTGCACCGATGACCACCACTTTGCCGCGCGACTCCATGCCGTCCATGAGGGCCAGCATTTGAGCTACCACACGCCGCTCTACCTCGCCCGTAACCTCTTCTCTCTTGGGGGCGATGGAGTCTATCTCATCGATGAGGATGATGGAAGGCGCCTGCTCCTCAGCCGTCTTGAAGAGACTGCGCAGCTTCTCCTCGGACTCGCCATAGTACTTGGACATGATCTCCGGGCCGCTCAGAGTCTCGAAATGAGCATTGGTCTCGGAAGCCAGAGCTTTGGCCAGCAAGGTCTTGCCGGTGCCCGGCGGACCGTAGAGCAAGACACCCTTGGGCGCTTCCACACCCAGCCTCTCAAAGAGCTCTGGGTGCTTCATGGGTAGCTCAATCATCTCTCGCACCTTCTTGATCTCAGCGGACAGGCCGCCGATATCCTCATAGCTGATGCGGGGCCCCTTTTTCTCTTCCTTGGCAGGCTTATCCGACATCTCGATTCTGGTCTTGTCGCTGATCACTGCCGCTTCTTTGGATGGAGAGACACGTGTGGCCATAAGCTCAATCTTTCTGCCCATGACCGGGATCTCGATAATATCTCCTCTGGTGATGACCCGCCCTTCCATGTATCTCTGCAGATAGGCCTCAGCACCGGTAATGCGCAGGGGCACAGTTGGGGCAAAGGTCACAGACTCTGCTGCTGCCGCCTGAGCAATTTTCACAGGCACCTTGTCATCTATGCTTGCCCCCGCATTTCGGCGGGTATTTCCGTCCAGGCGCATGATGCCTGTCCCCATGTCCTCAGGATAGCCGGGCCAGAGCAATGCTGCGGTCTTCTTCTTTCCTTGAATGCTGACAACGTCTCCAGCCTGCCAGCCCATCTCGCTAAATACAGCCGGATCTATACGAGCAATGCCGCGTCCGACATCAGTGGGACGCGCTTCTATTACTTTAAGTGTGATTTCTCCTGTCATCAAAATCCTCCAAGGTATATGTACATGTAAAGCTTAAGTAATTTTTTAGCCTGTTCATATGAGATTGGTTTAGTGCCTCACGATCACCGATTTAACCTAGTCTACATAATGATACTAACCTATAGTTAGTGATAAGCGCAATATTTAAACCTTTCGAATGGGTTGGTTATCCAATTTAATAATTAAAAAATATTAAACTACAATGATAGTAATATTATCGTTATCCATGTCCATCTATTTTCGTCCTCACCTGCTCGTGACGGACCTCCGTAGCCAGGAAAAGCTGGTCGAACATGCCTGGTGCCTCGCGCTGGATGATCTTTATACCTGCCTCCGTGATTCCACCGATGGTGGCCACGCTCTTGATCAGCCCGGCAAAACTCTCCTCTTCCAAAAGCATAGCCGTACCGAGCAGAGTCTGCTTGACCAACCGCTCTGCCAGCTCAGACGCGATATCCCTTCTTTCTGCTGCCAGCACGAATTCACGCATGAGGGCGGCAAAGTAGCCAGGGGCACAGCTGGTCAGATCGGCCAGCACGGCAAAGTCCTTCTCCTCAGCCGGCACCGCGTGCCCGATGGCGTGAAAGAGGCCGGCAATGAGTCGCCTGTCTTCTGCGGTAGTATTATCCCCGAAAGCGAGCAGAGTCACGCCCTGCAGCTTTAGAGAGGCCATGCTGGGAAAGGCGCGGGCTAGGCGGGCGGTGCAGAGGCTCTGCAATATTTCCAGCGACACATCCCCTGCCACAGAGACTACCAGCTTACCGGAATTGAGCAGGTAAGCGATGTCGCCCAGCACGTCCCTGACCTCGAGGGGCCGAACACAGAGGAAGATAACATCGGAAAGCTCCGCCACAATACAGTTGCTCGCCGGACGAATTCCAGTTGCCTCTGCCAGCCGTTCCACCTTTTCAGCTGTCCGGTTGCTGGCCAGGATTGCCGCTCCCTCAATTGCCCCGGTCTCCACGAACTTCTTGATCAGCATGCTCCCCAAATGGCCGGTGCCTATGAATCCAAAAGTAGTCATTTTAGTCCTCACTCTTCCAACTGAAATTCCCTGGGCCACAGCCCTTTTTCTTTCTGGCGTTCATGGCAAACTGAAAATCGATTTGCGATCATCTCATCCACTTCAGAGATCCGGATACCAAAGACCTCAGCCAGAATCTCCTTAGCAGTCTGCAGCTGTATAGCTCTTGCGTCTTTCCTAAG
>JAQTXY010000283.1 GCA_028688535.1 Methanothrix sp.
ATTGCAGACACATCTGCCAACAAAATTCATGCATTTGTACGCGGCAGCGATTCAGCTCTATGGGAGAACATATTTAGCACATCTCCCTGGAATCCGGGCGGAAATCAGTGGCAAGGCATTGGCGGATTGTTGTTAGATTACGTACCGGGGGCATCTATCGCGAGTGACACCCAGGCATTCGTCATAGGAACCGATCACGCTCTATGGCGAAATACTCATGCCACTTTTTCAGCTTCGTCGTCTGAAGGAGGCAGCATCTAGAAGCAAGATGGACGAAAGCCAGGTCAACTCTCCAACCGGAGTGGGGAAAATTATAATGGTGGGAAACGAAACCGTACCGCTGGAAAAAGCTAAAGCCCTATCCTCTACATGGACGGCTTTGCCATGTTGGCTGAGGACAATATCCTCATCAAACCTTTTCGGCGGAGTTGAGCTGTCTTGGATCGTCAAAATGGGCCTGGACCTCTGGAGAATGCAAACCATGCATAAAGAAAGCCCTTCTGAAATCTCGCCGGTAATCTGGGTCCTTCCTGCGTTCGTGTGTGTCGCTAAATAGCGCCAGCCTGGCGTGAGGATATGATTGTTGTAGCCAATGCCCTATCTGCTCTGAGAAGACCTGATCAAATGTAGCAGACCAGATCATCACCTCGCCGCCATAGCTGGAACGGTTCAACTGAATTTTCGTTACCGGGATTTCGCCATCATTGTAGGCTTTGATGAATTCGGCCAAAATAACCTTAATCCATTCATAGCCGAGACAGACCTCCTGAGCAGAGGCTGGATGGTAGTTATCGAGATCATCTCCGATAAGCTCATACGCTCTCACTTTCACCTCCAGCTCCCTGGGAGAATCAAGCATCCGGCGCACGAGTAGAAAATTATTTGCGGGTGATAGACTGCACGCAATATAGGCCAGCTGTCCCTCCAACGAAAATGTGTCGCTCTTGCTGCTGATGATTTTATTTTGAAGGTCCACATCTCCAAAGAGACCGATCTTGTAAAGCATAAAAGCCAGAGATGCAGTATTTTCTCCCTTCTGCATCAAGGAAAAATAGGACTTGGCCAGGCTCTCATTGGACTGACATGTCTTTTTCATGAAGGTTGTATTGTGCGTGGCCGCAAGATCTGGACCGCCGCTGCACTCAATCAGGGCTCTGGATACATGCTCGCCGTATCTGTCCAGGTATTGCTGAACCAAAACACCGCCTCCAGAGCCGCCATAGAGCATTATCTTACCGTCTTCAGGCAGTTGCCCCCTTTTTTGCATATCTTGTCTCACTGCCTCAATGTCCTCCACCTGTTGCAGGGAACCATAAAGCCTCAATGCCCGCGAATAATTTGCAGAGCCGTCTTTGTCGAAGACCTCGGGAAAAAGGGTGGGACTGACGCCACGGTTTCCAATGAGGACATAAGACAGCCCTCCCAGGTTCTCTTCGAAATACTCGAAGTCTGCGAAGCTGTTAATCATTCCCACCCGTTCCTGCTGATTGTCGAAGAGCCAGAAGACCACATCCTCTCCGGTTGAAAATCCAGGAGAGAGAATGTAAAAGGCAGTGAAGTTTCCGAGAGCTGGATTTTCATGATCCAGAGGGATTTGCATATAGCGATGATGTGCATCCGGCGGCATCTCAGGATAGGAGCTGCCAGCCTGCAAGCGGTCGGATGGGACTGAGATGAACACCTCATACTCATGCCAGGCATAAGCACTGCCGCTTACTACGAGGATCAGGAGCAGCACCATGCCAATCCCGGATAGATTCTCTCTGCCAAACGGTCCAACGACGATACTCACAGGGCAATTTGGTGAAAGGAAACGATAAAAGGATTGCGGATTTGGGGGGAAGAATGCGATCTTCGGCCCGAGCGTCACGAATTCTGCAGATCTTCCTCCTCAAACAAGAATATCTCTTCGATGCTCGCTTTCAGGGCCAGGGCGATCTTGTAAGCCAGCTTGAGCGAAGGGTTGTACTTTCCTTTTTCCAGGAAGAGAATGGTTTCCCTTCGCACGCCTACCTGGCGGGCCAGCTCTTCCTGGGTGAGGTTATGTCGTGCTCGCAGCTCTTTGATGCGCGTCTTCATGATACTCCTACATCTCCCCTACGGCCGAAGATCAGCATAAAAGCGATGGCGCTTCCCGTCATGACATAAATGATAATCTGCAGGGCCGCTACTGTATTCAGATCAACCATCTCCAAATGGACAGCAATGAACAAAACCATAGCTACGATGAGGCTCACAAGATAGGAATATGCCAGGCTGAAGGCTCCCAGTTTATTCGTCCTTTCGTCTTTTTCCGGCTGATCGCCTGCTCTCCAGCGGCGAAGCAAGACTACGCCTATGGCAACCATTCCCGCAATTGCCAGAAAGAATGCATCATAGCCTTGGACGGAAAGAAGCAGACCGGCCATGATCAGAGTTGTTCCCGGAATTATCCTAAGCAAAAATCCCTTCTTTTTCATGTTATATGATTCTAACATCCTCTTATTTCAATGTTTCGTATTTCTAACATAATCTTTCTGCCAGCCAGAAGAGTATCATCCCAGAAATTACAGTTCCTCCGAGCGATTTTGTTTTGAGGGCAATGATGAATGTGGGAATTGCCACCAGCGATTTGGTCTGCAATATATCCAGATGGCGCGGGCTGCCGGAAAGAAAGATCTCTGAGAATACCAGAGCGCTTAGAATCGCCACCGGAATCATGTCCAGCCATTCGATGAACCAGCGGGGAAGATTTTTTTGGGCCAGAAAAAATAGGGGAAGATAGCGCGGAATATAGGTGACAAGCCCCATGCCGACTATCAGCAGGAGGTATTGCGTCTTAAGCATACAATCCCTTCTTTCTTTGAGCATATCTTTTGAGGGCAAATCCAGCAGTGGCGCCGAAGAGCGATGCTATGATAATAAAGCCATTTCCGGGAAAGATAAGAGAGATGATGATGGCCGAGGCTCCGGATATGATGGCCGTCAAAAAGTAAAGCCGTCCTCTGAGCTGAAAGGACAGCAAGCAAAGGAACATGGCGCTCAGTGCATAGTCGATTCCATAGCTTCCGGCAAGAATGAACTGTCCGGTATAGCCGCCCAGAATTGTGCTCCCTATCCAGGTGAAATTGGTGATCTGGTTTACTGCCAGAGCTTGATAGCGATGCCATCCTCCCTCTCTAAATTTGACCAGATTTACCGCGAAGCTCTCATCGGTGACGCCGTAAGCGAAGACGGAAAGGAATCTTCTGCTCTCGCCATGCAAATAGACTGCCAGAGATGAACTCATCAGCAGGTGTCTCAAATTGACAACCAATGTCGTCAGAATGATAGATAGGGGCGCAGCTGCGCTGCTCAGCATGGCCACAGCAATGAACTGAGAGCTTCCGGCATACACCAATATCGACATGAGAGCTATATCGAGCAAATCCAATCCCGCCTTCTGAGCCAGGACGCCGAAGGCAAATCCGAGGGGAAGATAGCCCAAGCAAATAGGCCATGCGGCTTTAATGCTCTCCAAGGCAAAGCCGAATTGTTTCACGAAGAGCCTCATCTCCTTCATAAGATATCCTTTTCGTCTCCCAATTGCCCAGGGCTTTTATAGAGCTACTAATAATGTTCAGAGCATGGCCAAGGAGTTTAGAAGCCTCATCTCGCTGGAAGAAGCCCAATCGATAGTTCAAAGCCGCCTTCCTCGCACGGCAATGGAGGATGTGCCGCTTCCGATGGCCCAGGGCCGCATCCTGGCCGAGAAGGTCGTCTCTTCTCTGGATGTGCCGGGCTTTGCTCGTGCCTCCATGGACGGCTTTGCCGTGTTGGCGGAGGAC
>JAQTXY010000006.1 GCA_028688535.1 Methanothrix sp.
CCATGCCCATGACCACCACATCATGCCTGGCAATCTGCTCTTTGAGAACGGGAATGTCTGCGGGGCAGAGGTGATCTGCTGATAGTTCCTGAACAATCAGGTTGGGTGAATAGCCGGAGATGGTCCTTGCGGCAGATTTAGGCGCAGCCACGGTGACGATGTCCGCTCCCGCTCGTAGAGCCGCCATGGCAGAGAGTGCCGGAGCCCCGGTATACGGTCCGCCGCCGATCACCAGTATCCGTCCTGAGTCTCCCTTATGACTCTCCAGGGACCTTCTTCCCATCAGCCACAGGTCGCCCTCTCCCACGAAAAACTCTGCTGCAGGCGGAATGCCGATATCTGCCACGACGACGTTGCCGGACATGTTCGGCTTTTGCTTGTGAAAGGTCACCGTTGCATCAGAGCGCACGGTTTTGTTGGTTCCTAGCCCGCTGGGGACATCAACCGAGATCACCGGCTTTCCTGAGGAGTTAATGGCATCTATCGCCTGGGCCTCCAGACCCTTAATAATGCCCCGCACACCCGTTCCGAAGATGGCGTCGACTATCAGGTCGACTTCTTCCAGATGCAGGTCGGCGCTATCGGCAATCATGCGCAGGTCATAGTCCAGTCGCTCCAAAATCTGCCAGTTCCTCTTCGCCTCCTCGGTAGCGATATCTCGGGAGCGGCCCAGAAGGTAGACGGTTACGTCAAAGCCGCTCAGGTGGCGGGCAGCAACAAAGGCATCGCCACCGTTATTGCCCCGGCCGGCCACAATTGCGATTCTCTTGCCCTTCGCCCGGGCGGTTATCTCCCGAGCGAGAGCTGCGCCTGCATTTTCCATGAGCTGCAAGGGCAGCAGGCCGAAATAGCGGCAATTGCTGTCCAGAGCATTCATCTCTTCTGCAGAAATAATTGTCATGGTAATAAGGATAGCAGATGATAACATAAAGCTTCTATCCTTTGGAGAGTAGAGGAAGTCCTCCTCCCGTTCATCAGGCATTAGATTTTGTGAAATAATGGGTTCGCCAGAAGAGCACTTAGGAGGCTTTTACTGGCAGCATAATATGATATGAACAGATCGTTGATTTTGTAATGGAAACAGATTATTATTAGGGATGATGTGAAAAGGATGCCTAATACCGCCAGGGCTACTTTTATATGACTATTCTGATTCTCTAAATCCTTAATACTTCTATTTGCTTCACATAAATCCCAATGCAAATTTTCAATTTGCTCTTTTTGAGCCGAACATCTACTCTCGGATTCCTTCAAACGACTTTCTATAGCCGTTACTTTGTTTTCCAACTTTAGCTCTTTATACGATTTAGATCCAAGTCCACCAATTCCACCTGGAGTCTCAGTGCCGGGCCAGGGCAGATCTCTCTTGGAAATACTATTACCTCCCTAGAGGACATTATCAACAATTTACATAACTTATATCTATATAAAGTTATTCTATCCTGAGGATGTTATCTGATGGATTTTGCGCAAGGTAGATCCGGATGTTATGGATCGCATAGATGATATGGCAGAATATTATTACAATCAATTAGAAATCAAACAGCGATTTCTGCTTCTGCTCCTTGGGTGCCTCTGTGAAGCTAAAGAGGCTGCTCTGCCCCCTTCTCGAGCAAAGCCGGTCTTTGGTAACCCCAAAGCTCTCGAAGATACGCAGCACAGGCGGCAAGATCTGCTTTTCTACGTAGTACTCAGTATCCAGAGGCATGTTCTTCTCCAAAACATAAGACGGGTCCTCCGCCCGGTTCACAAACAGCTCTTTGTTCTTTCTACCCCTCTTTCCCTGAACGACGACAAAGGGCACCCTGTCACCCACGCCCGGCACAGTTCCGCCCCTCTCTCTGATCTTCTCCACCAACTGGATGTGGGGCTGCTTGTTCTTGTAGGAGCCGGAGCTCTTGGTGTAGCGGCGCGTTAAAGTGAGGTCCTCCAGCAGGGATGGATCCATTGATAGATCCTGATTCTGCAGCCGGAGCACCACGCTGCGTACGTGCTCTACCGCCTCCTCCACCTTGCCCTCTTTTAGCACCAGCTCCAGGCAGGTCTTGAGCGTCTTCGAGGTCAGGCCGCACCAGTCGCGGCGCACCGTCTCCATTCCCCTCACCTTGATTTTGTCCATCCAGCCGTCGCCCCTCGGCTCGAAGACCCAGAGAGCGTAACGTTTCTTGGCCAGGAATATGCCGCGGCGGGCAAAGGCCTCAAAGACCAGCTCCATTGGCTCGGGAAGCGAGGAGGTGACGGTCTTTGCAATCTTTCTGCCAATCAGCTCGGCATCCTGCAGGGAGATTGAACCTGCCCCAGGCCCTGCGGGAGCCAATCGCACAAAGACGCTGTCCGTATCCCCGTAGACCACAGAGAGGTCATAGCATTTCTCTGCCGCTTTTCCAAAAGGCAGGGCATCCTTGAAGACCACCTCTCCGCCGATCACATAGGCTGAGCCGATCTCATCGATGATCTTCTGGGTGCGCAGGATGTTCTCCCTGCCAAATGAGGTGACGGCATTGGCCAGGGCCAGGCTGTAGAGCCGGGCGCGAGCGTAACCGGAGTAGCCGTAGAAGCTGTTGAGCAGAATCTTCATGGCATTTTGCTTGGCATCCAAAAAGCGACGCTCCTCTTCCCCGGCCTTTTTCATCAGATTCTTAGTTGCTGTCCTCTCATCGAGCAGCTCTCGCAGGACTGCCGGCATTATGCCCGGCGAAATCTGAGGCGAGACGAACCTGCCACCCGAGGGAGCAGTTATGATGCCTTCATCCCCGACCGTCTTTGCCAGGCTGCCAGCTGCCTCAGAAGCCTGCGTAAGCACGGTTGTGTAGCAGAGGTTATGAGCCATCATAATAGTAGGATAAAGGGACTTGTAGTCCAAGATGACCACATCCTCCACCAGTCCTTTCTCAGGCACCAGGACTGCGCCACCTTTCAGTCCCTCATTCTCCACACCGCGCTCATCCGAGACATCGGCATCGGGCTTGGGCGGCACCACCCGGTCTCGCTCGCGAAAGCGGCGCATGAGCAGGCTCTCCACCATGCCGGACTGCCCGCCGTTCACGATATCCTGCAGCAATGATCCACTGGCCCGGGAGAGGGCGATGTACTTGTCCATGAGCCGCAGGTCGAGGAGCATGTGCAAAGCCAGCACGGCGTCTCTTCGGGAGTAGCTGATGAAACGGCGCAGACCGTCTCCCCCATCAGCCCAGAGGGCCTCAATCTCTTTGGGGTCCACATCGTACTTCTCCATTTTGAGAAGCTCTGCAGCTGCGTTGCGGAGAGTGTACTGCTTGAGGCTGTAGGAGGAACGTATGATGGGCAGCAAGTCCACCACCACCCGACCGGTGATAGAAACATCGGTTCTGCTTACGATCTTCCTTATGTACCAGGAGTTGCCGTCCCGGCCCACTCGTCCTTCCACGTGATTTTGCCTGCACCTCTCTTGCAGGTAGGGAAAATCGAACTCATTGGAGTTGTAGCCGGCCAGGATATCTGGATTGTAATCACGAACAATTGATGCAAACGATGCCAAGAGATCGGACTCGTCCTGGCAGGCTCTTGTATCGGGACGAGGGCAGTCGATATTCTTACCCACCAGAACCAGGGTCCTATTGCCCTGATACTCCGGTTCAAAGGCCATGCTTATCAAGATCACGGGAGACTTTTCCGCCTTGGGCATCTCTCCATGATCAGGCAGGCACTCGATATCAAAGCTCATAGAACGCAGCGGCGCATTGGTCTCATGCGAGATCGGATGTAAAGCCTCAAAGGGTATCGGCGGAATGGCAGAGGCGGCCACGGACGAGGCCGGGCCTGCAGTCCACTCCGGGATGGGGGCATCCACCCACCCCATACCGCCTAAAGAGCAGTCTATGAGAAACCTGTTTTTGAAGAGAATGTCCGTCTCGTAGACTGCTTTGATACCAGCCACCTCTCTTGCCCTTTCCCTGAGACTTCTCACCTCTTTAGGGTCGTGAGTGGTGATCTTGAGCATCTTCTGGGGGGTGGTCTGAAAGCCGATGGGCATAAAGCGCTCCACCACCTCTACCTCCAGTCCCAGGGCGGAAAGATCATCCCGGGCGCTCCCGGAGAGTTTTTCCTCTACGCTGGCATAAAAGTAGGGACGAAAGCCAGCCACACGACAGGTAACGCTTCTCCCCTCAGGAGTAGTGCCGAAGAGCTGCACCAAAGGATTGCGATCGGAATCATAGGTGTAGTTGGCATCCAGGATCTGGAAGATCATTGTTTATAAATGGAAATTTCTGTTTAAATAGCTAATTGTGCCAGAGAGCATTACGGCTAAATAGGTACATGAAATACAATATTGTTGGAAAGTCTCCGGGAGATAAACAATGATATATAAAATATATTTAAATAATACAATAAATTTACATATTATGATTATTATCATTATCTCATTCCAGTTATTTGCATCTCTGTCATCTGCAGCATCAGATTATTCGGCACTCATGAAGTTGATCACTCAAAACGAGGACCTGCGAATGGGCGTGAAGGATCTTGCCTTCTTTTTGGTCACACATGGCTTTGATGCCGCTCCCAAGAAAGACCATGTAGAAGTTCAAATAGATGGTACTCTCTATGTATTGCTGCCCAATGGTCAATCATCCGGATTGGCCAATGTAACCGTAGCGTCTCTGCAATGAATCGGTAAAAGGAATGAAAATAGGTATGGAGATAAAATTATGCAAGCTTTGATTAAATTCGTTGTCGGTTTTCTTCTGATAGCTTTTCTGGTTACAGGTTCTTTGGCGGCTGAAGAAAAGACATCAAAGCAAGTTCTGATTCTTGCCTCCTATAATCTGGGGATGAAATGGGATGACAGCATTATCTCCGAGATAAAGCACCAATTTGCGATTTATATGCCTTCGGCAGTTATCAATGTCGAATTCATGGATACAAAGAGAATCGATCCAAACGTTACCCGTCTAAATTACTTGAAGGAATTGTATCTTAAAAAGTATAAGGACAGGCACTTTGATGTCATCATTTCCATCGATACCGACGCATTCCAATTCTTGCTCGATAACCGCGATGAGATTTTTCCGGGAACCCCAGTAGTTTTCTGCGGCGTTATCAGCTTCGAAGATGAGATGCTGCGAGGAAAACGCAATTTCACAGGCGTAATGGAAGTATTCGATATCAATGATACCATTTCGTTGATGCTCAAATTGCATCCCGATACAAAGCTCATTGCCATTGTAAATGATAATACGACAACCGGTCGGTCCAATCGAAAGATCATGGATGCTGCGATTCCACAATTGCAAGGCAAGGTCTCTTTTGAGTACCTCGACAACCTCACGGCAGAAGAGCTCGCGCAGCGTGTCCATTCCCTGCCTGATGACAGCCTCATCTTGGAGATGACCTTCAATCGTGACCGGAATGGAAGGATATTGACTTATGAGGATACAACAAGCCTCATCCAAGGAGCAAGCTCGGTCCCAATTTATGCTCTATGGGATTTCTTTATTGGATATGGTATTGTTGGAGGAAAGTTGCTCACGGGCTCGTCTCAGGGAAGTGAGGCGGCGAAGCTTGCTCTGCGCATCTTAGAGGGAGAAAACGCGGAGAATATTCCAGTGATGAGAGAGAACCTAAACCGCTATAAGTTTGATAATTTTGAGCTGAATCGTTTTGGCATCCCTATTGCTAGCTTACCTGCTGACAGCCTGATAATCAACCAGCCATTCCAATCACGCGTTGATCTCAGCAGCACAAACCTTAGCGGCCTCGATCTATCTGGGGTCAACCTGACCCGCTCACAGCTGCAAAATTCCAATCTGGAAAAGACGAACCTCAGCGGATCGGTGCTGAAAGGATCTGAATTGGCTGATTCCCGGATGGGCAGAGCTAACTTGCGGAAAGCAAACATGGATGAGACCGACATTGATGGATCCGATCTGTCTTTTACCGATTTGAATGGCGCAGTTCTTGTCGGATCCAATTTAACCGGCTCGAATCTGACCGGTGCCTACCTGCGAGGAGCAAATCTGAGCCTGGCTCGTATGCCAAATACGATTCTAGTAGGAGCAAATCTAGATAATGCAAACATGACTGCCGCCAATCTTCAGAGTGCTGATCTCACTGGAGCTTCTTTATTCAGAGCGTATTTGAGGCGGACAAACTTGATCAATTCGCGACTGATGGCAGCTAACCTTTCCGAAGCAGATCTCGTGGGGGCTGCCCTGATAGCTTCTGAATTGACAGGCGCCAATCTTTTCAAGGCCAACCTGGAAGAGGCCAGAATGTCCCAGGCGAGATTAGTGGATGCTAACCTGGGCGCGGTCGATCTAATGGCCACCAACCTCAGCGCCTCCAATCTGACGGGTGCAAATCTTGCCGATGCCTACATGAGAAGGGTCATGCTGAGGGATGCAATACTGAAGGGCGCCAATCTGTCTGGGGCGAACCTGGTTGGAGCCAACATGATTGATGCAGATCTATCGGATGCAGAATTTAATGGAGCGGAGATCTCAGAGACCCGCTGTCATGGAGCAAAATTTATCGGTTCTATATTAATCAATTCTCGCATTCGGTTTGCTAATCTGACTGATACGAACTTCAGCATGGCAAACCTCTCCGGATCCAATCTTGCTTCATCCGGTTTGGAGGGCTCCAATCTCACCAAAGCCAATCTCACAAGGGCAAATCTAGAGATTGCCAATATGCAGAATACAAGACTGGTTGGAGCCGATCTATCCGGTGCCAGTTTGCCCGGCGCACGCCTGGAAGATTCCGATCTATCAAGCTCAAATCTCGAAAACGCCGATCTAACCGGCACATTGCTTAGCGGGTGCAATCTTACTGGTGCCAATCTGAACGGAGCCAGGCTTCTTGGTGCCGACCTTAGCCTTGCAATCATAAACGATGCATATATGACCCGGACCAACATGATCGGTGCCAAAATGAGCTGGACGGATCTGGGCGGCAGCAGTCTTACCGATTGTCAGTTCACCAGATCGGAACTCTTTGGAGCCAACCTGAGCAATTGCGACCTGACCGGTTCGGACTTCACACGGGCATATTTGGTGAGAGCCAATCTATCAGGTTGTACTCTGAAGGACGTCAACTTGGATTACGCCGACCTTACCGGAGCGAATCTGAGAAATGCCCAAATGAGTGGGGCCAGACTCGCAAATGTATTTCTAAATGATGCAGATCTATCCAGCGCGAACCTCATGGGATCTTACCTTTATGGCATGACCCTGAAGGAGACTCTTTGGAGCAAGGCGAACTTAAGATCGTCCAGCATAATCTTGGCGAACTTTTTGGATGCAGATTTCAGCGGCAGCGACCTGCGAAAGATCCGTTTTGCCCAGACTTATATGAATAACACCAACTTTTCCGGCGCGGATCTGAGCGGCGCCGTCTTTGACACCTCTGCCTTCGAAAACGCTGATTTCACTGGTGCAAACCTGCTGGATATCAAGTACGATTCCATAGCGCTCCATTTTTTCGCGGCATCAAAACTCGATGGGGCCAAGATGAGCACAAATCTGCAAAACGATCTCGAAAAATTGAGGTCAGGAAAATAACCTGACCTGCCTATTTTTTATGCAAAGCTATTTCTGTGGCTGATTAGAAGGGGATTCTGGGAATCCTACTATATCCACGGTTTGTGAAGCAATCTTGATGCGTTCCGACTTCTCAATGCCTTCAAGAATTTTCTGGCTGATCCTGCTACGGATCATTCGCCTTTGTCTGGCAGGTGTTACATATCGAGCTGTTAACTCGACCCAGTTATCTGTCATACTAAGAAAAACCTCTGTATTTGTTGAAACTTTGGCGAGAAAGTACTTTCGTTCCATATGAGAGATCTCATTCTTGGCAAGCTCTTCAATTTCCATTGTCTCATGACTTATGACATCAATTATTAGCACCTTTGCCGCCTTCCAGTCACTGCTATATGTTATTGGAAAAGATAGCTCGTCCCAGAGAAAATCGAAATCCTTCGTGTAATTATTTGTGATATTCGATAAAACATAACTGTTTGGTATTAGGGAAAGCCTGCCGGTGGGATGATCCGCTGAAACCCACTCATTAATCTCCATAATTGTGGTGTAAAAAATATCTATGTCTATCACATCACCCTTTTTGGAGCCAATCTCTATTCGATCGCCTACCCGATAGATTCGATTGATAAATATGTTCAAACCACCTGCGAAATTCTTGGCGACATCTTGCATGCTCAGGGTGAATGCGGCAGCAACGAGTCCAAAACCCAACACAAGAGACTGGAGATCCTCTACCCAAATGATCCAAAAGGCCAAAAAATTAAGAAATATATAAAAAAAATAAAAACTTTTTGATAGATAATATCTTCTCTGTGGGTCAGTTATTTTAATTAGATATCTATCATTCAAAACACGTCTAAAAACCACGTAGATAATAACAAATACAACAATTGTTATAATCCCACGGGTCAAATGGATATTTTGATACCAATAATTAGCCATCGATAGCAATGCTGCAATAAATGTAAATATTAATGGATATATCCAATTTCGCAACACAAAAGCCGCCCTCATTTTTAATAATTGAAGATACATTTGAGAATGAATTCTTAATTAAGGTTTCGATCGATTTAGCAATTTTCAATCGCTATATTTTTAGAGTATCAACTGCATATATCTAAGCCAAAGATGGCTTCGCTTCATTGTGTCCTCAAGAAGAGTGGTGAATCTCTGGAATTATTCGGCTTCGAAGACGTACTTAAGAACATAGAGGAGGCAATCAATCAGCCAGATTTTACACCAAGATCCAATATAGCCATAATTGCAGAACCATTTTCGGGACGAAGTGAGCTGGTTTATAAAATATCAGAAATGTGCCGCGATAAAGAAACAAAGATATTTTTCAGCCGCCTGGTGAGCGACGATAATTTCATAGACACCCTGGAAAAATCTGGCGATATCGTGCTGGTGGACAATTGTCAATATCTTTTCTCTCGCAATATTGGGGGATTTGAAAAGCTCGATATTTTCCTAAATACTGTTGCCTCATCCAACAAGCTTTTCATCACTACCTGGAACCAGTTCTCCTGGAATTATCTGCGCTTCGTCTATCCTCTGGAGAATATATTTCCGGTCAGGATCGAGCTTCCCCGGCTCGGCCCGGAGGAACTTAAGAAAATGGTTATGGCCAACTGTGAATGGCAGATGACCTTTGCCGAGGATGTAATTGTCAAGAACGATCAATGTTTCGAGTTTTCTGAATTTCCAGTAGTCTTGCCAATTATTAAAAGAACCTTCATGATCCCTATCCCTCGGATCGATTATTTCGCACTAAAATGCCGTTTTCAGGCAAAGATTTGGCCCTCCGAACAGAAAGATGCGACATCAGTGGAAGACAGGGTATTCCTGCGGTTGAAGGATGTGTCGGAAGGAAATCCAGGTGTGGCCCAAGCCATCTGGAAGAAGAGCATTCCCAGCACGAAAGGCGCCATCAAGCCGGAAGATATAATCAAGCCTCAGTACAAAATTGATACTAATTACAGCCAGGCCTACATGCTGTACATAATCTTGTGCAGAGAGTGCGTCACCATCAAAGAGTTGAAGGGCATAATCGATCCTAACGCCAATATAGATCGGTGGGTCTACGATTTGGAGAGAAGCGGCCTTATTTCTGTCGATAACGAACTTTTGAGCATCGTTCCCGAAGCTTTGCATAGCATAGTAAGCTATCTGAAGAGCATGCGGTTGGTGTGGTAAAATGGCGAGTGTAGATGTAATTTCAGGGCTTTTTCAAATCATAAATCCACCCACCATCTTGAGCTCTCTGGCCGTGCTCCTTCTAGCCTATGCTGCCAGTCGCATCACCACCTATGTGCTGACCAGCCTCTCGGAATGGAATGTCCTCAATGTCTTCGGGCTTAACCGGATAACTGTCAAGATGTTGATACCGCTTCTGAAGTTCACCTTCTATTTCGCAGGTCTCTATTACATTTTGGCAGCCATCCTCAAGATCGCATCTGATCAGCTCGTCCTTTTCTCAGGTCTCTTTGGTGCAGGTCTGGGCTTTGGCCTGCAAGGTCTCTTTGCAGATGTGGTGGGAGGTCTGTTGACCATCGTGGAAAGGCCCTATCAGATAGGAGACAAGATAACAATGGGCGGTCATTACGGAGAAGTAAAGGATATCGGTCTTCGGGTCACCCGGCTGGTGACGCCGGGCGATACCTTGGTATCGGTACCAAACGGCTCGATATTTCAAAATCCAGTAGCTAATGTCAATGCCGGAAACCTGGAAATGATGGTGATGATTGATCTGTTCATCGATCCGAGTAGCGATGCCCAAAAGGCCATGCAAATTCTAAGAGAAGCGCTTCTGACATCCCAATATATCCGGCTATCTGAGAAGCATCCGTATGTAATCCTCATTAAAGATTTTCCATTCTATAAACGCATCCGAGCAAGGGGTATGCCAACGATTCCCGTTATGAGTTCCTCTTCGAGACCGATGTGACCAAAAGGACCTGGCAGGAGTTCAAGCAAAAAGGCATCATGCCGCCCAGGATAGCTGTGCCGGAAATGGGAATGATCAATGACAAGTAAGAACATTTATCATTTATTAGTATAATCATAAGTACGATCATATGATATAGAATGGAGCTGGTTTGATTGAAATGCATCCTTACTGTAATTCTTTGTTTTCTTCTCTCGAATGGCTTAGCAGGAGCTGTTAGTGCCGCAGATAATAGCTCCACAGAGAAGAGCGAACTAAATGTGACTCTGCTGGATTTCGGTCCGGTTGGGGATCATGGCTGGACATACGAGGCCCATGTGGGCGCATCCGAAATGGCTCAGAAGCTATCTTTTGTTAACCTTTCTGAGAGAGAGAATGCCGCAGGTCCCGATGCTTCCCAAATTTTAAGAGAATACGCAGAGGATGGAGCAAATCTTATATTCTGTCACAGTTACAATTTCATAGATGCTATCAAAGAAGTAGCTCCCGAATATCCAAAGGTCGTTTTTATGTGGGGAGGAGGAACAGAGAGGCTGGCGCCCAATGCCGGAGTTTATTATGAGAGGATTTATGAGGCCCAGTATCTTGCCGGAATTGTGGCGGGCAATATGACCAAAACGGGAAAGATTGCATTTGTGGCTGCTCTGCCCACGTCCCAAGTAATAATCGGCATCAATGCTTTTGCTAAGGGTGTCGCATCCACCAATCCCCGCGCCAAAGTGTACGTGGAGTGGATCGGAGACTGGTATGATCCGGGAAAAGAGCGAGCAGTGGCATTGTCACTTATCAGCAAAGGATGCGATGTCATAACCCACTGGTCCGATTCCGATGCGACGGGTCAAACGGCTGATGAGATGGGCATCTACTTCATATCTTTCGGCTCAGATGTCGGCAGGTTCTCTCCTCGAGTATATCTTACGGGCGCTGTCTGGAACTGGCAGCCCATTATGACTGATATTGTAGAATCCGTGCATAATGGGACATGGGAATCTCATCCTGGTGGGGAATGGTGGTACGGACTGGCTGAAGGAGGTGTGGAGCTGGCACCTTTTGGCGACAAAGTTCCTGAAGATGTGCGATCTTTGGTGGTCGAGAAGCAAAAGGATATTGTGCAGAAAAAGCTGACAATATTCCCTGGCCAGAGTGATGAAAAGCTAAAAGAGATGTATTACCTCGAGCCAAATGTGGTGGGGAAGCTGCCTCTATCATAGGCATTTTCTTTTTTGGGATCAATGCAATCTATCTCATAGTTTCTGAGCGATCGTACATCTCTGATTAAAAATTAATAGTAGTAATGCAGGTATTATTTCCATGAATATTTCTATGATGCGATTGGTTTTCTGGTTGTGTTTGCTTTTCGTACTTTTATCTATTATTTCAAACGCAATCGTAGAAGATCCCATCAATTTTAGAGATCATTCCACATTCATCGATATGAACCTGAGCGGTATGAACTTGTCAGGAGCCCACTTGAATCATTCCGATCTGCAGAGAGCGGATCTTCGCAAGACGAACCTTAACCGATCTTATCTAAACCAATCCAGTCTCTTCGATGCCAATCTTGCGGGAGCAAATCTGCAACAAGCAACCATGGTAGAGGCAGATCTTCATGGCACAGATCTTTCCGGCGCCGATCTCAGGGGTGCCTTCATGCCCGCCTGCAATTTGATGGGCTCAAATCTTAGTCGCGCAAATCTAATCGGTGCCTACATGCCGACCAGCTTCTTGATAGGCTCAAATCTGAATGGTGCAGACCTTTCCGGTTCCTATATGGATCAATCTTATGTGGATAATTCAACTCTGGTTGGCGCGAAATTAAATGGTGCCAGCTTATTGGCAGTGAAAATAAGCGATACAAACCTTTGCGAAGCTGAATTCATAAGCGCGCTCATGGATCGCTCTACTTTCCAGAACTCAATATTGACTGGTGCTAATCTGACCAAAGCAAGCCTGGTCGGGTCGAACCTGATAAATGCCACCGTATCCAATGCAGACCTCACTCTGGTGGATATCTCAGAGTCGCGCTGTTCGAGAGCGAATTTTTCCGGCTCTCGGCTGGTCAATTCAAAATTGGGTTTTGCCAATCTGAGCGGTGCAAACCTGAGCCGCACCGACCTATCCGGATCATATCTTAGGGCATCCCGTCTGGAAGGCTGTGACTTTTTTAAAGCGAATCTAACAGGAGTGAACCTCGAAAACGCCTTAATGAATAGCGTCAGACTTGCTCAAGCCAGACTCACCGGCGCTGTCTTGGCCAGAGCGCATTTGGAGGACTCAGATCTGTCGAACTCATATCTTGGACAGGCCGATCTTACCGGTGCCATGCTCGGTGGATCCAATCTTACGGGTGCTCACCTGTTGGGGGTCAGGCTGCTAAGCGCTGACCTAAGCCTTGCTGTGCTGATAAGAGCCGATCTCAGCGGAGCAAACCTGATCGGTGCCAGACTAAATTGGGCGAATCTGGCAGGAAGCACACTCAAACGTTGCCAATTCTCCAGAGCAGAGTTATTTGGAGCAGACCTGAGCCGCTGTGATCTCAGCGACTCGGACTTCACCAGGGCATATTTGCCAAGGGCCAAATTGCATGGATCTAACCTCAGAAACACAAAATTGGACAACGCTGATCTTACAGGTACGAATATGTCCGGAGCAGATCTTGCTGGTGTCCAGATCGTTAAGGCCGATCTGGATGAGGCAAACCTATCCGGGGCGGACCTGGCAGGATGCAGCCTGCAATCCATGAACCTGAGGGGAACGATCATGCAAAAAGCTGTGTTGAGATCTGCAAGTCTTGATTGGATGATACTCAAAGATGTTGACCTTCAGGGAGCAGATCTGAGAAATGCCAAATTTGATGCGGTTTTCCTGGAGAATGTAAACCTCTCCGGAGCAGACCTGAAGAATGCAGAATTTAGTAAGACAGCACTGGTGAATGTAGATCTGAGTGGTGCGAATCTCGTGGGATTGAAGTATGATCTTCTGGAACTTCCCATGATTGCTGGCTCGAAACTCGATAATGCTAAAATGAGTGCCGATATGAGAAAGGATATTGAAAAATTGGGGTCAGGTTAAGGATGAAACTGACCCCAGCTCTTCTTCCACTCTGTCCAGGAACAGCTCCATCAGGCCTTGAATCTGAGAAAACTGGTCCGCATGAGCCGACAACTCTTCCGGCCTTTGCACATATGGTCCATCGGTCAGCTCATCAGCGCAGTTTTCAAGCAGATGATCGATGCTGTCGCGGGAGGATTCCAGATGAAACTGCAGTCCAATTGCCTTTCCCTTGACAAAAGCCTGGTTTATGCAAGCCTGGCTCTCTGCCGTTCGCACTGCGCCGGGAGGGATCTCGAAGGTGTCGCCCTGCCAGTGCAGGGCCACAAATCTCTGCGGCAGAACTGAGAAGAGGGAGGATAGGATTCCCTCTTTTGTAAGGTCAACCGGAAACCAGCCGATTTCCCTGTACTCGTTTCTCCGCACCACGCCCCCCAGCACGTCGGCCATAAGCTGAGCGCCGAGGCAAATGCCTAGAACGATCTTGTCGCATGCAATGGCTTGACTGATGAACTCCTTCTCCCTCGCAAGCCATGGATATTTGTCATCTTCGTAGATATTCATAGGCCCGCCCATGATTATCAGCCACTCGAATTGATCCATTTCCGGCAGCGCTTCATCTAAAAAAAGCTGGGTGCGGGTGAGATCATGGCCGCGGGATTTGGCCCAGCTCTCGATATTGGCCAGATCTTCGAAGGGCACATGTTGGAGGTAGTGGATTTTCATGGCTTTACTCCAGGAACGTAAATTCCATACCCCACCTGTTCAGCCTGCCCGTGTCCTTTTGTTCCAGGTCCGTCACTCGCAATATCCAGTTGCCTTTCAAGAGCTGGCCCTTAAAGCCCGCCAGATCGGCTACGTCCTTTGCCTCAAAGGTCCTTACGATATCCGGTTTACCGCTACCTGTGGCATTGTGAAGCACGGCCCTCTTTCCGCCCGGCGAGAATAGCTCCACCCTCAGATCGCTAACATAATTGTGGCTGATATCGACGTTAACCTTGACGCTTTGCACTACACCCTCCTTCTCCACCATTATGGCATGGCCAATTCCGGTCGGATCAGCATCGGGTATATCCAGATTGGGCGAAGCATCATAGCTTGCACAGCCCGTTGTAGCCTCAAGATCCAGCTCTATCGACCATCGATTCAGCTTGCCTATATCTATCTTGGCCAGATCGGCTACCCAAAGAGTCCAGTCTCCCAGGGAAGGCTGGCCCTGAAATGCTTTCAGCTCTTGCTTGTTTTCACAATCGTAAGTTACTATCAAGTTATCCTTGCTGCCGCCCTCGCGATTATGCAGCACAGCCCTCTGGCCGGATGGAGCGATGAGCTCCACCTTCAGGTCTCCAATATAGGTATGGGTTATATCCAGAGAGACGCGCAAGGCGCTGATCTTGCCCTTCTCAGATAGTGTGATGACACTGGATACGCCCTGTGGATCATTATCATTGATCATGGCAGCCGGCACTGCTTCTCCCCGGGCAATTTTTGCTGATTTAACCGGCCCCGTTCTGAAGCTAATTACCTGGCCCGGTTCACCAATATTGGAGATGGTCAGTCCCGACTCGGAGAGATCCCATAGGCAAGAGGATGGTAGCGTGTCATGAGATAGAGCAAGGCCATCGATTCTACCAAAGAGGTCCGATGCATCGCCCTCATTTCTGTTCTTCTCCAGGTCCAAATGCCCGTCCGCCTGGAGCAGTCCGCACTGGTAATGACGTTGTGGCGTTCCGCCTTGCCATTCATTTGAGCCGAAGATATCGCAGTGGTAAACTGCCAGGCCACTGGAGGGGAGATATTCGTCCAGACCGAGAGCGGTGCGGTTCTCCACAATGAAATATTCGTTCTCATTCTCCGTTTTGTAGATCAATACGCGGCCATAGTCGCCATGATTGGCCTGGTACTCTCCAGCCTCATTCAAGCTCACTATATTGTCGCACCAGCCGGCCAAATTGCGCAGGTAAGAGCATATTGGTGCAGGCGTTTTTCCGTTATCAAGATGATTTCCATAGCTCATCAGGCAATAACTACCCATACCGGCGCTGCTTTGGAAGTCGCCGTCGCGTTTGCCATAATCGTATAGATCGGGCAAGCGGCAGAGCATATGGGCGTTCTCGTGACAGAAGGTGCCGATGGATAGCTCCGTCTTATCGTCTCCCAGGCCGGTGAGCATATAGAAGTAAGCTCTCATATTGCCAAGCATCATGTTGATGATGCCGTTGTGCGGCCAGATGTAGTCGCCCTGGTATAGCGATTTTCCGGCATAAAGAATGTTGATGGCGTCGATATAACCCTCTCTCCTGCTATCGAATTGCCGCAAATCTATGCCGGTACGCGCTGCCGCTTGCAGCGTCTCCTCCACAAGCGGATGCTCCACATAATACTGCTTCTCATGACTGAGGGTTATGGGGCCGATTACCACATTGGAATAGTCGA
>JAQTXY010000284.1 GCA_028688535.1 Methanothrix sp.
TCGCACTAGATTCTCCTGGCCGGATTTGATCAATGAATGCTCTGTATCGGCACCACAGGTAGGACAGAAGATCTGATCATCAAGCATAGCATATTATTATTCCACAGAGTATTTAAAGTATGGCGGCTTGCCGGCCTGCCGTTCATGGCTCTCTTCCTGCGGCGCAGATGGTGCAACGAAGGACCGGGATTGATCTCTTGGGTTTTTTAGGAATCGTATATTTTTAACGAGGGAAAAATTTTTTAATGAAGACGAAATATCTGTACGTATGAAAGAAGTTATTAAAGAAACAGGGCTCACCCCGGATCGCGGCATGGATGAATGCTGCAATATTGCCGAGAGCATGATTGAGGAGATTCATCAGATCGCATTGCCAGGTTTTTCCATTGCCACCTCTGCTAACAGAAGGCACAAAGGCTCGCTTAAGGAGAGGCTTCTTCGCCAGATAAGAGCAGCAAGAAAGGTGGCGATGGTATGATTCGGAAGAAATTATTTTCATATTTTACCTGGTAAAAAAAGTCTGCTCAGGATATATCTGGACAATTCTCTAAAATCAAAAATTCAAATCAAGGAAAATTATTTTTAGTATGTAAGGCGCATTTTTTATTTTTAAATGAATACCCCGCAGCTTGCTGCGCGAGTGTGCCGCCGCCGTTTCACTACACGAAAACTATTTATATTAATCTAGTTACTAATTTAGTTGTGGACACCGACTCTAAAGCCTGCTCTATTCCGCAATCATGCTCTGAGGTAGAAGTAGACCTCAAGAGGCTGGACCGCATGCTTCAGGCGGCCCACCGCAGCTCCATCGACATAAAAGATAGCTACGACTTTTACGTTCTGGCACTCAAGGAGTTTAATAAAGAAAACCTCGCCGAGTCGTACCTCTACTGCGATCGGGCCAGGTACGAGCTTACCTCTGCCATCAACGATGCCAAGATCAAGATCAAAGGCACTCGAATTCAAAGCCTGCGCACCCTTTCATACTTCTTCAAGCTCTACGGGCTTTACGCGGTGATCTTCGCCTCTCTGGCGGTCGTTCTTTTCAGCTTCCTGATCACCAGATTCTCAGAGGTGAGTATTTTGGGAGTTCCCCTCTGGTCATCATTCTTCGCGGGCCTGGGGTCCTCTGCCCAGATCCTGACGGGAATTGCCGACGACCTGCGCCGCTACGGCATGGCCTCGCGCTACAAGAGGCTCTGGTACATGGCACTGCCACTGCTGGCCATGGTATTCGGCTACATGGCCTATCTCTTCGTCGGCTCGGGCTTCATTGCCCTGGACGGCAGCACAGATAGCCGGATGTTTTCTATTATGTTCATCTGCTTCCTGACGGGATTTCTTACCAAGTGGCTGATCAACCGGCTGTCGCGAATGTCCAGGGACATTTGAGGGCAGACGAGCGTAAAACATACTGTAATATGACAAAAAACTATCTCCAAGAAGATGAGATATCACCGCCGAATCTCAACCAAATGAACCTTCTTGTTTAGTCATTGGTTATTATAATTTCGAGATTTCCCTTGCATCTCGCTAAGCGTTCTATTTTTTATATTAAAAAAGGATCAGTCTTATGCAGGAAACCTTTATTAATTAAGAATATGATACCTTTCAAGTTTTCAGAGGAGTTAAAGGATGAAAATGATTTTGAAATTATATCTATTAGCTACAATCTGCCTTATATCCATCGCCTCGGGTTAGGCTCTATAAATGAATCGACTCTAATAATGGCTCACTCATCGCCCTCATGTGTATGGCACGAGGTTTGAGCCGCTTTTTTTCATATCATGAAATCCCTTGGATATGCATCGTTTAGATGTTTCTGGCAAAGAACAGGTTGCATTGAGATCATTAATGCCGTATATCATATCCATGGCCCAATGCGACAACATTTCCCCGCTTAGCACGGCACCGCCACGTAGATGTTGTGCTTGTTGCTCACAATCTGCACCCGCACGCTACCCTGCTTGATGGGGCAGTCCATCACCGAGACCACCCGGTTTTTGGCGACGCCCAATTGTTCTCCGCTCACCCAGCCGGGAGCCCTGATCTCGACCCATGTCTTCTCCTTCTTCTCAAAGACTGTAGGGATAGTGGGCCGCCTCTCGATCTTGAAATCCTGCGCCTTGAGGCGAAGGGGAATGGAGAACTGCTTCTCCCAATCGGCCATGCTGCGATTGTAAAACTGCCACCAGTTCTGGGCCTTGACCTTGCCCGGAGACCGCCCCAGCCGGTAGTGCTCAAATTTCTGGATTCCCAAGGCAGGCCACCTCTTTCCCGCTCCGATCGCCTGGGCGAAGCGGATCAGCTCCGGCATATCCTCGTCATTTATGCCAGGAATTAAAACGGGCGCAATCAAGAGGTCGATCTTGCTCTGGGCAATGCTCTTTGCCGCCTGCTTTATCTTTTCGATATCAAAGCCGGGCATGCCAGCCAGGAAGGCGGCCTTCTCAGGCTGCAGAGAATGAATGGAGAGGTTTATGCGATCCAGGCCGGCCCCTTTCAGGTCACGGATTCGCTCATCATCGAGCAGGGTGCCGTTGCTCTGCATGGAGACGACGCTCACCTCTTTTATGGCCTTGAGACGCTCTACCAGCGGCACGATATCCGGGTAGAGCATGGGCTCGCCTGGTGAATCGATGTGGCACTCCACCCCCGGCCCCTTGAAGGGGGCGATCTCCTCCACCGCCTCCATCAGATAGTCCAGCTCCACCTGGTAGTCGGTGACGCGCGAGCGCGAGTGCGGCCCGGCGTCCACCGAGCAGAAGGGGCAGTTAAGGTTACAGCCGCAGCTCGGCCTGATCTGCAGCAAGCTGCTGCCCCGATCGACCACGCCGAAGTAGATGCACCCCACCAGGGGGATTTGCGATTGACGGGTTATGTGAAAGAGAGACATTTGAGATCCTTTGCATGCTGTCAATTCACTTCTCCCCTTTAAATCTCTCCTCTCGGACTGAATCAATGTGTTCTGCTAATCTTTTGTCAAAAAATAACAGCTATTGGCAATTGACGTTACTGCGAAAGTTATGTATACGTTAAATGCCGTAACTATTTACTGGTGATAAAAATTAGAAACCTATCGATAGTTGTTGCATTAGTTGCTATGCTTGCAGTGACAATGTCCTGTGGTTTTGCAGTAGCAGGTGAACACGCAGGGCCTGCACCTAACTCCGGTGATTGCATTCCGGACGGTTCCGGAATGGACGACCCACTTAATGGAAATCCCAATGCAAATTCCCCTGGCCCCGCACCTAACTCCGGTGATGGAGTTCCTGACGGCTCAGGATTTTAAATTATTTTTAACTCATCATTTTAAAAGAACTTCTGCCGCGGAGGTTTCTGGAGTTTTACATCCCACAATCATGATCTCTATCTCCGTCCATACGGGCACACATAGAGACACATCCCGCATACTCCGTAGCCCGTCTTCTCCTCCAGATCCTTCAGGTACCGCTCACACTTTCTGGCATCATATCTTGCCTCCCGTGGTTCATCTTCCCGGAAGGGCCGTCCGGTGAACGCAGCCTGCGGGCAGATTTCCACGCACTTTTGGCATTCTCCGCAGCGCTCTGCCATTGCATGGCCTGTTGCTTTCAGCGGCGCGTCGGTCAGCACTGTAGCCCAGCGCACACGCGGTCCCGCTTCCGGGGTGATGAGCAGGCAGCTTTTGCCAATCCAGCCGAGGCCAGCCAGATGCGCCGCCAGCTTATGAGAGAATATGGCGGCCACTCGTTCATCGACCACAGCTCGCTTTGAAGCAGGAATTGGCAAGGCCCGGTAGCCCTGGCGCTGCAGCGAGC
>JAQTXY010000285.1 GCA_028688535.1 Methanothrix sp.
CAGTCGCAGCAAGCTGCGGGGTATTGCGTTTTAAAATAAATAAAAATATTGAGCGGAATTCGGATTACCCAAACATCGCCCCCATGCCTGCCTCTGCCGCCTCAGCCTCGTCCCGGAAAGCCTTGAGCAGCACCTCAGCCTCCTCGCCCTTCAGCTCCTTAGCCGCTGTATCAGCGAGCAGCTTCTGGGCCTCTGCGGCCAGCTCGTCCTTGGCTTTGATGTAGAGGCACATGCCCTCTTTTTCCAGCCCCATGGCCTTGCACTCGCGCACAGTGGGCCCCAGCCGCTTCCAGAACTCCTCATCCAGCATCTTGTTCATGTCTTTGCTGCTATCCATCGCATAAGTGTAAACCAATTCCATTTTGTAAAACCACCTAAAGATCTTTCATTGCTTTTCTGAGCATCTCTGTGCACTGGTCCATGATGGCCGCGGCCTGCTCGATATCCTTGGCCGCCTTCTCGCTCACCTTGGCGACCTGAACCGCCCTATCCCGAAATGAGGCACTGTGGCTCTCGTTGTGCTCTATCCAGTGAATTAATAGCTTTTTTGCGTCATCTTTACTGAGATCGGTTTTCTTGTGATCGTGCATGGTATGATCGTGCATGGGAAGCAATGCGTACTCGTTGGTAAAAGGGTTTGTGGTTGGCGGTAGGCAGTCGGTGGGCACCGGATTAACTCTGGCAAGATTCCAGTCAGGTCCTGGACAGACGGGAGCATGGAACCGGCGGGTGGCATGGCTGGATAGCTTGAATCCGGTCAAGCTGGATTACAGAATCTCTGAGAACCTTATCGGTATAGCCCTGGTTGGCTGCCTTTAGAGCGGCCCATCTGGGTGATTCTCCTGTAAAACTCCAATCTCATCTCCCTAATAAGTTGGTCGTGTCTCTCACAGGAAGCCCTCCAAAAATGGTATTGAATCTCGAAGATCCTTGGTGCATCAAGCAGATCGACTTCAGTGCCGAAGGAAAGTAATTCGATATCCATGTTGACTTCAAGTAAGGCAGCAAGTACCCATGTGAAGGTTCCCTGGGCTAGAAAAGGCAGCGGTTTCACGTTGTTTATGGACTCACAGATAGTCCTGATGGCTCAGCACGTGATTACTACAGCTATCGCAGAAATAATTGATGAACATGATACTCTGAGGGGGAGGGTCTTGAATCATTACGTTTCTGAGGCTAGATCTTACGAGAACCTCACAAAGGATTGATCAATTTGAAGATCGTAGGACAGCAGTGTTTTCGCCAACTCAATTTTGACCCGTCTATTTAAGGGAACGCCAATTAGTTTTTGATCCACCCTAAGAAGGAAAACCTTTCCTCTCCAAGTATTTCGATAGGTGGGCATTAGGGTGAAATTGATGGCAGATATAAGCAGAATCGTCGATCTCTACGATCTTTATAAATCCTACAGACGAGTAGCCCGCGAACTCAAGATCTCCAGAAATACTGTAAAGAAGTACGTCCTCAGGGTCAAGGAAGTACAAGATGGCTTAGCCGATGAGATCCTTCCCAAAAACCGAGAGAGGAATTCGAAAAACCAATTTAATCGCAATATTTATATATTATTAATATCATACTATATGCTATGAGGACGCTAATAACTTTTCACTCTTGCAGGAATATAATGACGAAGTCCAACCGCGTGGCGATAAGCTGCTGGAATTGGCAAAATTAGTTGACTGGGATGCGTTTCAGAAATTCGGCGTTGATTTATATAAAAACAAAAGCGAGCGAGGCGTTAGACCCAATATAGACATTATTATAATGATTAAGCACCTTATACTTCAACAATTGTACGGTTTATCAGACCCACAGCTAGAGCTTCAGGTTGCAGATAGAATCTCTTTTCGGGTTTTCTTGGGGACAACGGAAATTATTCATGATTATACTGCTGTGTGGCTTTTCCGCGAAAGATTGATAAAAACCGGTACGCTTGAAGCTATTTGGGATGAGTTCGTAAATCAGCTCAAGGCAAAAGGATATGAAGTGAAAAAGGGTGTCATCCAGGATGCCACTTTCTTAACATCTGACCCTGGTCATGCAAAGAGTGATGTCCCCCGAGGAGAAAAAGCCAAGACCAGAAGAAGCAGGGATGGCATATGGGCAAAGAAAGGAAGCAAATCATATTTCGGATACAAGGGACACGTCAAGGTAGATACCGAGAACAACTTTATCTGGAAAGTCGAGACAACCGTCGCTAATGTCCATGACAGCCAGGTAGATTTGGCGAATGAAGGTGAAGTTCGATATGGCGATAAGGGTTACCATGGCGCCAAAACAAATGGATACGACGCATCGATGAAAAGAGCATCTAGAGGGCATCCACTTGGCATTTTTGATGAACTACGAAATAGAAGAATCGGCAGCAAACGCTCACCTGTAGAGAGATGCTTTAGTGTAATAAAAATAGTCTTCAGAGCGGGACATGTGATGGTTACAAAAGTTTGAGCAAAAAAGGAGAATTACCTAAAATGATAAGTGTCTAAATTGAAAATGTTGACGTAGTCCCTCTCAGAGATCGCTAATGGGACCATATTCGAAATCCTCGTCACAATTTGGCATTCCGCCTTTCTCGCTTTTTTTTAAATGAATACCCCGCAGCTTGCTGCGCGTGGGTGCGCCGCCGCAGTTTCACTAATACAATAGAATATAGAGCCAAGAGCCTGCAAAGATCATAAAGACTTGCTATCATCATATGAAGAGGTCAGTGCACCCAAGGCCAATCCTCTGCCAGCGCCGAAAACTAGTGGTGGTCCTGAAAGCGATGATTTATGCGGATATTCGCGATGCAAATGTTCAAGCTTGATCGTGTTGTACCCTGATTGCGACTTACGGTATTGATTTAGATGTTTAAAAAGGAGCTTTACTAGTAAATTTATAGCGGGGAGTAGATTTGAACTACTGATCTACGGGTTATGAGCCCGTCGGGATATCCTGACTACCCTACCCCGCTGCATTTGGGATATACTCAATGACTTTACCTTAGCTTATAAAGCTTGCGTACAAAATGGCACTGTTCTGGTGGAGCGAAAAGAATGGACTATGCAGTTTCCTTCTCAAAATAGGTTCATCCCATGCCAAAAATCATCATCATACGCCATGATCTTGGTGAAGGCGCAATTCTTCTTGGCGCGCCGTTGGCTGAAGCCTGGCATTAGGGTTTTTCGGGGGTATTCTTGGGGTAGGTCGCAAGGAGTCGTTTACTTAATGTATCTGAAAGTGCTAGTGCTATTCTTGTGTTGCTCCTGGGTGCAGATGAAGCTGGAAAAGGCCCCGTCATCGGCTCCATGTTCGTGGCCGGCCTGGTGATCGAGGAGGAGAAGCTCTTCGACTTGGCCGGATTGGGAGTGCGTGATTCAAAGCTCCTCTCGCCAGCGAAAAGAGAGATTCTGGCCAGAAGGATTAATGGGATTGCCACCGACCAATATATCCTGGAAGTGAAGGCCCAGGTCATCGATGAGCTTCGACTTGTTATGACCATGAACGAGATCATGGTGAGGAGCTTCTCCACCGTGGTGGCAAAGCTGCAAGCCGACCGGGCTATACTCGATGCTGCCGATGTGAATGCGCAAAGGTTCGCAGATCGTGTGAAGGCCGCGAGCAAGACCACCATGGACCTTATGGCCGAGCACAAGGCCGATCAGCGCCACCACATCGTATCAGCCGCTTCCATCCTGGCCAAGGTACGACGGGATGCATCAATGCGAGAGTTGGAAGAGGCCATGCATTGCAAGATTGGCAGCGGATATCCCCATGATCAGGATACAATAAATTTCTTGACACAATGGGTAAAGGAAA
>JAQTXY010000286.1 GCA_028688535.1 Methanothrix sp.
TATCGGTACCAGGGGTCGGATTGACTTCAGCTGCCACGATCCTCGCTGAGATGGGGGATTACAGGGATTTTCAAAATGCAGATAAGTTAGCAATGTACTTTGGCATCGTGCCCTCTGTCTATCAATCTGCTGGCAAGCTTCGAACTGGCAAAATAACGAAGCGTGGCTCAAAACACATGAGAAGGATTTTAGTGGAAGTTGCAAAAGCCATATCCAAGACTAAAAAAGACTTGAAGCTCAAGAGATTCTTCCTAAGGGTACTGAAAAGAAGCGGAAAGAAGAATATTGCAGCAGTCGCGCTAGCCAGAAAAGTTCTGTGTATTATCTATCACCTGCTTATGAAACGCGAAGAATATCAAGAGCCTGAATTCAATAAGACCAAACCAAAAATACCCAGCTGCGTTTCGCCAATAAGCAAGATGGATATTGAAGAGATGATAACGACATTAAGTCGAGCAGGATACATGGTGGAAAAGGATTTGAAGGGATGCGGGTGACCGCATCATCCTGTTTTCTTGATGTTTTTCATGTGAAAGGCACAAAGAATTATAACGTCGGGGTAAAGGGGTAGAGAAAACCCGTCCCCTTCAGGGGATGGGATGAATCGCACCCTTTTCATTACTTTCACGCCGCACAGATCAACTATATCTATACTGGCTGCAATCTCTGTGCAACCGTTAACCTTCAGACTTGCTTGGTCGGGAATACAAGTCAGTTGCCTGTACCATGTACCCTGTAAAGTCGAACTTGGATTGGGCAACAACGTAGTAGGCGCGGACTGCGTCGAATTCAAGCCTGTGGAGAACCCGAAGGTGCTCTGTGAAGCAGGAAGCCCTGCCCGTTCAGGGGCATGGGAGGAAGTCACGCTACCTCTAACCATTCTTCACGACTTATTCCAGCTCGCTTCAAAATCCTCTGCAATAGATCCACACTGATATCGCTGCCATGAGGATTGGGAATACGCGTCTCTACCAGTCCCCTGGACATATACTCATGATCTGCTCCGGGATAAGGGCCGACAAATCCCAATTTGCTTAATCGCTTAATCAGTTCACGTCTTGAAACCGGCACAAGTTTATTCGACAATGGAGATCGGCTGCGCAGACGCATTAATAACATAGCCGCCGATTGCAGGTATCGGATGACCCAGTCTCAGCTTTAACGCAATCCAGCCCTCGATAACGCTCTGCAGTTCCTTGCGACATTCTTCGAGAGATTTACCTGTAGCCCAAACGCCCTGCAGTTCGGGAACCTCGCCATAATAGGGCTTAGGGTCATCGATGATTTCGTAGGTGGCCCTTTCCATAGCCGCCAAGATGTATTCTCCAAACATTATCATGATTATCTGCAGTGATAAGATTATAGTCTTTCGCTTTGCCAGGCACCCGGCTCCGGCTCGTGGCCGCCGCCCATAGGCCGGACCGAACGGGGTTGCAGCGCTCGTCAGGGCGGGCTGGCTTGCCTGTAGAGCACTCGAGCCAAGGTGGCTGGAGGATGGTAGGGATCGCGATTCAGGCGGAGCTGGCCTGCGGGCTGGGCATTTTTTCGGGGTCTGGATTTTAGGAAGCTGTGGTGATTTGCGGTTAATATTATTCCTAAAGGCCTCTTGCTTGGTGATCATCGCGAGCTGCCGGGGCAGTCGCCTGTCCTTGCGGTTGCATTGTTCAGGGTCCCTAATATTTGAATTCATTTTCGTCAAGAAGCTCTTGAATCTTGACATTTAGCAGAGGCAAATCATCTGTAACAGTGTCCCAGATTTCACCCAGATCCAATCCGAAATATTGATGGACTAAAACATTGCGCATGCCTATAATGCCTTTCCATGGAATATCTGGGTGGCGGCTCTTTATAGAGTCCGATAACTGATTTGCTGCCTCTCCTGCTACCTGAATATAGTAGATTATCCATACCTGGATGAGCTCCTCTTCGCAAAACGCTCTTTCGCCATTTGCAGCATATTTTTCAATTTTCGAGAGAGCTTCCTGAATATCCAAAAGCCAAGCACGATCATCCCTCAAAGGGCCACCGCCTCAATAAGTACACGATCTCGCACACGTTCTCGCAAACCGCGATCGCTCACCACATCTACCTTGACGCCCAAAAGCTCTTCAAGTTCCTGTATCAGAGCGGCATGCCCAAGCAGAGTCGTACCTCGCTGAAACTCTACCAGTAGATCAATATCGCTCTTAGAGTCTGCTTCTCCTCTGGCTACTGATCCGAAAACACGCACATTATGGGCACCATGCTTGGCGGCAATCTGAAGGATCTCATCACGCCTTGATTTCAAGAGGTCGTAAAGGTGCATTGCAGTACAATTAGGTCGCTTAGATAGATCAAAGCTTCGAGCCGGAAGAGCAAGAGGTTCGGGGCATTTATGGTCATTCTTCGCTCCATTGAGATGTACTTGTCCTAGGCTGCGGCGACGCTTGCCAGCCGTGCCCGCACGCACGCGCGCGCGCTCGTGGGCACAGGAGGCCGGTCGGGCCTGGGGTCAGGATGAGATGGAGTCAGGCTAAGGCGGCTTCTCTGGGGAGATAGGTTTTTTTAGAGAGTATGACGATTTATGATAATATTAACAGACAATTATAACCGAGCAACTACGGGCACCACAAAGGCACAAAGCGCACAAAGGACGCACAAAGACGCTTGAGCGCAATTCATGGGGCTCTCCGGCTTGGCAATCATTGCAGAACTGAGGGAAGCAGCGACCTGGTTAGCGGCTCGCCCGTGCCCGCGCTCGTGGCCGTCAGCCATAGGCCGGGCCGTCCAAGGCTGTGCGGCACTGTCATCCGGGCGGATGGCATGCTGGGAAAAGCTCATGCAGTGGGCTGAAATATGGGAAATGAAAATGTGTTGTGGATCGGTAGCGAGTAGTTTTAGTGCATGTTCAATTCTCTCTTGCAGATCAAGCCTGCGTCTTATTGAGTGCTTGAAAGACCTTTTAAATCCAGGGCTGCAGACAAGAGCGTTCAATCTAACAGATCCTTCATCAGGTCTTCAAATGTGCCCCGTTTAACCTCGCCTCTTTTAAACGCACCTCTTGCCTCTTGGACCTCAGTCACCAGCTCGGCCCGGCGCTTTTCTATGATGCGTTTGTTGATCAGCTCCACCAGCATGGACTGATCTTCCAGAGGCATGGACTCCACAGCATCGATTAGATCCTGAAAGCTCAAGGAATGCACTGCACCGCTCATTAAAATGCACCTCTTTTGAGATTACAGATTGCTGTTTAAGGAATTTAACCTTTGGGTCTTGGTATCTACTAATCGATTGCTGCCTTGCCTGGATCCCGGCTCATGATCGTGGCCGCTGCCAGTGGGCCTGGCCGTGCGGGATTGCACAGCCACTCGTCAGTGCGGCGGGAGGGCCAGGCAAGCGCTCGTACCTAGGGTGTGAGCCCGATCGGGACTGATTTAAAACCTTAACTCCTCATGTGGTAGGGAATAATCCCAATCCAAGCTTACTATCCAAGTCTCTAACCTTCTTCGGTACCTCTGAGATGAGAGTTCGATCGCCAATCCTGACATGATACACCTTGCTGTACTGCAACAACAGATCTCCTGGAGACATCTTCCGATTTAGCTCGGCTTTTTTCAGCATCTCTTCAAGCTTGCAGTACGCATAAAGGGAGAGGAAGGAAATGAACACATGTCCGAACACGCTTTCATCATCCTGTAAGTATAACCTGTCCGCATCCAGAACGTTCTTGTATGCATCGAACAGCTTTTCTACTCGCTCTCTTTTCTTGTATAGTTGGTACATCTCTTGCACAGGCATATCTTTACTGGACAGA
>JAQTXY010000007.1 GCA_028688535.1 Methanothrix sp.
ACCACTGCCATCGGTTCGCCGGCCATTGTTTACCCTCCGTAAAAGCTAAACATAAGGCCTGGTATAAAAGGTTTATGAGAAAAAATTTCGCGTTGCATAAGTTCAATCACAATTTTCAGGGACTATCTGAAGAATATTATCATTATTAAGGTGATTAAATGGATGTAGTTCACCAACTAGAGATCGAACCGAGGATGAGTGTAAATGTCCTGGTAGAGAGAATGAGCCAATGCGGCTTTGGTGCTAGAAGACTGGCGCAGGCTACGGCTATTTATGAAAAGATGCTTTCTGGAGATTTCACAAAATTCCTCACCATCTCCGGCGCGATGGTTCCAGCTGGTATGAGGGATATCATCTCCCATCTGATCAGAAAAGGGCATGTTGATGTGCTGGTCATCACAGGTGCCAATCTTGTGCACGATATAATCGAGTCCTTTGGCTGCCATTGCATGGGGACCGCCGAATCGGATGATGCGGCGCTGCGAGCGGAAGGGAAAAGCCGCATCTATGATGTCTTCCTGAGAGATGAGGACTTTGTCGGATTTGAAGAGCTAATGCAAAGAATCATGCCCGAGATGGAAAAGACGCTCTCGGGAAGAGAGCTGATGAGCATTTTAGGCAGTCAAATCAATGATGAGAGATCCATTCTGCGCTCGGCCTACGATATGTCGGTGCCCGTCTTCTGCCCGGCGCTTCCTGACTCCATGATCGGCCTACAGGCCTGGATGTTCAGCCAGACGCATCGGTTTAATGTAGATGCCTTTGCCGATATCAAGGAGATTGTGGACATCTGCTATGGATGCGAGAGATCTGGAATAGTGATAATTGGCGGAGGCGCTCCCAAGAATTTTGCTCTCCAGTCCATGCTGGTCACCCCCAATAGCTTCGACCTCGCGATCCAGCTTACTACAGACACGCCAGAGAATGGCGGCCTTTCCGGTGCCACCCTCTCCGAGGCAGTCTCCTGGGGTAAGATCTCGGAGCACGCGAAATTTGTCACGGTTTATGGAGATGCAACCATCACTCTGCCTATGATGGTGGCGGCGACGATGGAGAGGCTGGAGCTGACCGGGAAAAAGCTGCCGGCAAAGCTGCCCGGGTGAAAAAATTGCAGATAGGAATTGATCTTCATGAATTGGGGGAGATTGCCGACAACAGGATAAAGACCCTGTTTATCAGCTGCGTCGGCTCGCACATGTGGGGCATGAATAGCCAGGAGAGCGATATCGACCTGGTGATGATCTATATTGCTCCTACCAGATCTCTGCTGCGAGGAGAGAAGATCATGCCCACGGTGCGCCAGCAGATAACAGCCCGGGGTGGAGAGATCTATGATACCCTCGGCTGGGAGATTGGGCACCTCATAAATCAGCTCATCAAAGGCAACATCAACGCCATCTGGTATGCCACAAGCCCGCTCCTCGTCAAGCCTTCCATTCTCCAGGAGGAGCTATCGGCCCTGGTGCAGGCTAACCTTTGCAGGCAGACATATTACTCCCTAAAAGGGATGGCAGAAAGCCAGATCAAGTCTGAGGAGAAGCCTGCGGCCAAGCCCAGGATAGCAGGCAAAGGCTACCGGACGGCTTTGAGGACCATCAATTTCGGAATTTCTCTCCTCTCGGAGGGAAAAATATGTTTTGCACCGGTTCTGCACACGCCAGGGGCAGAGGCGGTCATGGAAAAGATGCAGCAGTTGGATGAAGCCTATGCTTCAAGCCTCCTGCCGGATCGACCGGATGAAGATGCATTTCGTGAGCTCCTTTTGCGACTGAGGATAGAGGATCTGCCACTTGCTGATCGGATAAATTAATAATCCCTCTAACGAATAATTAGATGAGGTATTTTTTTGGAGATCGTAGTGGGAATAAGTGGAGCGTCGGGGGTGGCGTATGCCGTTCGGCTCTTGAGGGTATTGCGGGAAAAGGGCAACATCATTCATCTGGTAATAACTGATTCCGCGGCAAAGATCATTGAACTTGAGACCGATTTTCTGCTAAAGGATGTGCAGGATCTGGCCGATCACGTTTACGCTTCCTCTGACTTCACGGCGCCATTTGCCAGCGGCTCGCATCTCTATGACGGCATGGTCGTCATTCCCTGCAGCATGGGAACGCTTTCCGCGATTGCCTGCGGCTCCTCTGACACCCTCATCACTCGGGCAGCAGACGTCTGCCTCAAAGAGAAAAGGAGGTTGATAATAGTACCCAGAGAGACTCCTTTAGGATTAGTGCAACTGCGCAACATGGTTGTCGCTGCCGAGGCGGGAGCGGTTGTTCTGCCGGCATGCCCAGCCTTCTACTCCCAGCCCCGCAGTCTGGATGATCTGGTGGATGTGCTGGTGGGCCGGGTTCTTGATCTTCTCGGAGTGGAGAATGATCTCTACCGTCGGTGGCAAGGAACGCTTGAAAGGAAATGCTTATAACCGTTTGAATCAGAGCCACTGGCAAGGTGAATTAAATGAAGTGCGCGCTGTGTCTTGTTGAGAAGGAGACTGTACCTATCAAGCTCAATTTGGCTACTATTCACGGCCCCAAGGATGAAATGTTCAATATATGCAAGGAATGCCTGGATCTGGCACATCAAGCTTATATCGATAAGGATTTCCTGGCTGTCAAGGCTGGATCCAATGCTGCGCCCCACGGCGCGCACGGGGATGCGCACGGCGCGCATCACTGAAATCCCTAATTCAATTTTCCATTAATCATGAAATTAATTCTAAGCGAAGAAAAGGTTAGAGGCATCTTTTCCTCCAATCAAAAAGAATGCGATGTACTCATTGCTCTCTTAAGAATGGCCGTTCCCAACTGGGATGATATAGAATACATCCTGGAGGGCAGGCCGCGCATGGGGGCAGAGGGTTGGCATGCCGTTTATGATCTCTTCTGTCAGTTCAATGAAGAGCACTCTGGAGAGAGCATATTTCCGGGAGGGCTATGGCTTTCCATGGGCTTTATAAAGGACGAGAGTCTGGGGGCATGGCAAGTGGACAGCTCGGATATGAAATTCGCTTTTAAGAATGGATAGAGAATACCTCATCTTCTGCCGCGAATGGTTTGAAGATTATACCAGCGGGGTTCATTGTCAGGATGCGGAGATTGAAGCGAACATAATGCTTAAGCTTGCGCATACTTATCGCGTCTGCCAGAACATGACCGCAATTGCCGTCTCCCTGGGTGTGAATGGAGAAGATCTGGCACTGGCCAAGGCAATAGCTCTCTTGCACGATGTGGGTCGATTCGAGCAGCTGCGAGGTTTTGGATCCTACGATGACCGCATGACTTTTGATCATGCAATGCTCGGCCTCAAGGTTATCAACCGCGCGGGAGTTCTTTTCAACCTGTCGAAAAGAGAGCGGAATCTGATCCGAAGGAGTATCTGGCATCATAACAAGTACACGATACCTGTTACTGAAAATGCCGAGGTTGCTTTTTTCTCAAAAATGATCAGGGATGCCGACAAGCTGGACATTCTGGGAGTTGTCGCTGATCATTTTGAGAGAAGAGATCAACATCCAAATCGGGCACTCGATTTCGGTCTGGCCGATGATTTGCGGCTAACACAAGACGCAGTCTCTGACATAATTCAAGGAAAGATGGTGAGGATTAATGTGCTAAAGACACTGGGCGACCTGCGTTTGCTGTATTTGAGCTGGATCTTTGACATCAACTTTCCCATCACTCTTGACCTCATGAAAGAGAAAGGCTATCTGGAGAGGTTGCTGGCTGACCTTTCTATGGAGCCGGAAATTATCATGGTGAGGGACTATTTGCAGGCCTATCTGGAAAAAAGATTCTTCGCTCCGCTTCCACCTTTAGATGCAGCAGTCCTGAATCGATCGACTTTTTAAGCATCTTTTGCAGCAGACTGGGCAGCAGACGGGCAAGCAGTCCTTCCCAGGATTCTTCCGTCTTAACTATCGTTTTTTTATCTCTTTCCACCAGTTGCCAGATGTGGATGGCTTTAATTCCCATGGTATTGCCGGTCCAGGCCAAAATGCTGGGACGCTCTACCTGCAAGATGGTGGAGGTGATGGTCAGTCCCCCTGCCTTCCAGATGAATTTTGATCCCGGAGCCAATTCCCCTTGCAAAGCGGCTGACAACACGTCTGCATTCCATTCCGGCCAGTGGTCGATGGTGGCCATCATCTCCCAAATGGTGATGGCATCGGCTGCGACTTCGATCTCACCCGACGCAATAACCGGTGCCTTTTCATTTATCCTCATTGCGATGATCTCTTGGAGAGCCAATGATATATAGAAAGCTCTCTGAGTACATCATCCTCTTGGCCTAAAAGGAAAAGTATAGTAATATGAAACAATCATCGGAGACAATTAGCTCTACAACTGGAAGAGAACCGGTTTGAAGAAATGCTAATGGAGGATAAAAGTATGAGAAACTTGATAGTTTCATCTTTAATCATTCTTGCGTTGGCATGCAGCTCTCAGTCGCTGGAAGCCATTATGATTAGCCAGGAAAACGGCATGACAATCCTGGCCAACTTTACCAACAGTTCTACAAATCAATCGGATATGAACGCTACCATTAATGAAACTGCCAACAACCAGACACCAACAAGCAACGGAGCCACAGAAGCAAAAACGAACCTGTGGGGCTGGGGAAAAGTTCCCATTGGCTATGAATTGGATAAAAACGGCACTTTAATCAGATTAGCAGATGAACAATGGAAGCCAAGCATCTGAAGCGGTGGATCAAAAAATGTTGGAGCGCAAAACAGGCATTGGACTAATGCTTCTAGTAGGTGTCATTGCTTTGCTATTGGGGTGGCATTTCTTTTCGAATAGCTCATCAGCGGTGCAATGGACCGTATCCGATGAGGGAATCCTGGATTATGTCGTATCCATGCCTCAATATAATCTTAGCCCGCCCCAGGAGGACGGCAACAGCACTCTTTCTACTGTCCAGTTCCAGAGCCGTGGCGAGAATATGGCAGCGCTCTTGAGAATCCCATATGGAGATGAAAAGAAGGGGAGCATTCCCGGCATTGTGCTCCTGCCCGGCGCTACCGTCAGCAAAGAGAGAGAACAGAAGCTGGCCAGACATCTAGCAGACCTGGGATTTGCCAGCATCACCCTTGACCAGAGAAATCTGGGCGGAATTGATCCAAAAGGTGATCTTCAGATGTTCTTAAAAGGCGAAGAGCCTACGGAGCACAAAATGGTTTATGATGCACTGGCTGCAGGAGATGTACTGCGCAGCCAGATTGAGATCGACCCGACTCGCATCATCTATGCCGGGGAGAGCAACGGAGGACGTTTTGCCATCATGGCCTGTGCACTGGACAAGAACGCGAGGGGCGTTTTGGCCATCAGCACCTGCGGTTATGGAACGGATGCTGCTATTGCCTCAGCGGGAGCAGTAGATAAAAATCAGGTTCGCTTCTACCGGTCCATCGATCCCGAGACCTACTTGAGCATAATACCACCTCGCCCGCTGGTCATGATTCATTCTCGCAATGATACCATCATACCTTACCAGTTGGCAGAGCAGACCTATGCTCGGGCAATGCTGCCCAAGAGATTGCACACTGTGGGATGCAGCGTGCATGGCTACTGCGCACAGATGGATGAGGCAATAAAAGAAGAACTGACGAGCATGGCTGTCAAATAGCCAGAGGGAGAAAATGGGAGGGATAGGCAAGGCCGAGAATGTTGCAGGTAGGAGGAAAAGATGGTCTCAGTCGACCTTGCCCATCTCAGGCTCGACGTTCAACGATATAAATGTGTGGTACACCTAAACTTGATGCAGATAGCACTTGTCACCCCGCAATTGGTATGCGGGGTGTGCCTGCAGGCAAGACCTCAAAGTGCAACTTTTACATCCTTGCCAGCAAAAGCCTCTTTGAGATGCTCTTCCTGCTCCTTGGAGAGGGATGTCTTCAATACCTTAACGTTCTTGTACTTCCTAAGCTCGTCCATTACCTTGTCTGGTGTGGACTCTCTAACCAGCAGGAACAATGCTGAGTTTCCGGGCTGGATGGTGTTGCCTACTTCTTTGATGAACTGTTCGTCCATACCAACATTTGTATATTTTCCGGCAATAGCTCCGGCGGCTGCACCGAGAACCAACCCGAATATCGGTACAAGGAAGATGAGACCAATCAGAAGGCCCCAAAAGGCCCCACCCAGAGCCCCCGCTCCTACCATGTCGACTTCTTGATTAACCTTAACCTTTCCATCTTTGTTTCTTATGACAACTGCGGCATCCTCCAATCCTATGAGATGCTCTTTTTGAAGCTTGAGCAGATCATCTCTCATCAAACCAGCATTGGTTTCTGTATCAAAGGCCAATACGACCAAATCACTCATTATTAGAAACCTCCAAAAGAACTTGTATCATTTATTGCATATAGACTTTTCCAAATAACTATCTCTGACCTGGTTGACTTTGTTATTGAGGCGCTGCAATATTGGAGGCTCGCTTGATTCTTTCTTTGGGGATGGCAGTGATCATGGTTCGCCAGGTGGTATTGTCAAAATATAGAGCGTCAAACCACATCCAGTAAAAACGATTGGCATTAACGAAGGAGTAGCCGTCGCAGAAATCATCATACCGATCATAAGGATCGGCCAAAATTAAAACATCATCCCACGGATCGCTAACATTTCGATAGTCGTATCCAACTGCTATCGCCCAATGTCCGCTCAGGTCTATCCATTCCACCAGGGTCGGAATACCTTGCCGAATATTGTCTCGCAGCCGCTGCAATGAAGTACCATCAGCCTTGTCCTCAAACTCAAGTTTCGCATTATAGCCATTCTTCTCAAGCCAGGCAACCATTTCCTGCGGTTTTGTTCCCGGCTGGGATGAATTCATGTCTCTCGTGCCTGATTCGTGAGCGATCTTCATTTCATTTTTTTCGTCATACGTAATATCAGGGCATCCGTAGAATTTGGCCAGGGAGAGCAGTGCTGCCGGGCCGCATGTATAGTCGGTTGTTTGCTGGTAGGCTGTCAAATTAGGAATGAAATCAACATTCGGAGAAGAGGAGAGGATCGCGGTGTCGATTCTTGGAAACCATACCATGGTGCTATTTTCCCCATTAGAGCAAGCACAGGAGATAAAAAGGATCAAGATGATAGCAAACGATGCTGCATTTTTTATATTCTTCATTTCACTTTTATGGTGCGTTAAGATAGTATAAAGATAATTCGCCAGAATGTTTATGTGGATGAAGAGAGCTGTAACGATGATAGGAATGCTTCATGGAGATGAAGACCGTTGTTCAATACCAAAAAGAAGAATGAAAATGGCGAAGTTGTAGTTGCAGTTTGCCCGCTATGCAATTTACTTGTCGAATTTATCGGCGGTCCGATGGTGAGATGCTATGTCACAGGAGACACCTATGAGCCGGAGAGAATTATCTGGGTTCTGGAATCAAAGGTCCCGAAGGAAACCGGATACGATGTGGAAAATATGAGGGGAAACAACAAGGAGCAGGATTTCTTGCCGAATGCACACGTTGCAGAAGATGAAAAAGAGGGACGATAGATCAATAGAATATGTCAGCGAGGATTGCATGTACAAAATAGTCAGACGCAGGGAGATGGCCGGAGGAGATATCATTCTCAATGAGATTGAGGCCCCCAAAATCGCTCGAATTGCCCAGCCGGGACAGTTTGTGATCCTCAGGGCAAATGAATGTGGCGAGCGTATTCCAATGACCCTCGCAGACATAGATGCGGCAAATGGTACCATTACCATCATCTACCATGTAGTGGGCAGGTCCACGGCGCTATTCAAGACCTTGCAGGTGGGTGAATATTACCTGAATGTGGCCGGACCACTGGGTCGGCCCACCGAAGTAGGATATGTGGGAACAGCCATCTGCGTGGGCGGAGGAACGGGACTGGCCGTCCTCTACCCCATTGCCAAGAAACTAAAGAGCCTGGGAAATCGGGTGGTGAGCATCATCGGGGCCCGCACAAAGGAGCTTATCATCCTTCAAGAAGAGATGGCCGCCGTCTCCGATGTGCTTATGATTTGCACTGATGACGGTTCATTGGGGCGCAAAGCAGTGGTGACAGAGCTGCTGGAAGAGGCCCTACAAAAAGAGGTCCCGGGATTAGTTGTGGCCATCGGGCCTGTGCTTATGATGAAAATGGTCAGTAATGCCACCCGGCCCCATCAGATTAAGACCATCGTCAGTCTCAACCCCATCATGATTGACGGCACTGGCATGTGCGGTAGTTGCAGAGTAGAAGTAGGTGGAGAGACGAAGCTGGCCTGCGTGGATGGGCCGGAGTTTGACGGCCATCAGGTGAACTACGAGCTGCTCATGGCCCGCCTCTCTGCCTTCCAGGAGGAGGAGAAAGAGGCCTTGCGGGCGCACGGGGAAGAAGAGATGCATAGATGCCGCTTGAAAGAAGAGCATTTAGTTTGAGATGAAAAAATAGCTTATTGCGTTTATGCCGGCCCGACTGTCCTTTCGGTGGAATCTGGATGAAAAGATCGCTCAAGGGGTGAGATCTGTGTCAGTGCTGTGCGCAGACCGCTTGCGTTCTTACCTGTCCTGTAAATGCTCTATCCACTGCTCTGTTGCAGGTGTCTTGCAGGGCGCGCTTGCACTCGCGAGCAGCTTGGACTACAACCTTGGGGATAGAAAATTATAAAAGCAGATATTAGTCTATATCGCATCGTTGGCAATTAACTTTTCTATTAATCTTTTTTATTTAAAAATAATTGATATCTATGCCAGCTTTCTCACTTCGTCTTTCCTCTCCCCCCATCTTCCCTCCCCCTCCCTCATCCGATAAATTGATAATACCACCCTGCCAACCATTATACCAGCTAACCAGAGGTGTACCTGAATTGAAGATAATCGGTCTTTCCGATCCTGAAGTAGAGGCCAGCTTGCGCGCCGCCGGCATCGGCATGTCCGTCCCGGAAGCGCGCACCATTGCCGGGGTGCTGGGCCGCGACCCCACCCTCACCGAATTATTCTGCTATGATGCCATGTGGTCCGAGCACTGCTCCTACAAGAGCTCTCGCGCCACCCTCAAAGAATTCCTTCCCACGAACGGCCCCAATGTGGTTATGGGCCCTGTTGAAGACTCCGGAATTGTGGCCATAGACGACAAATGGTGCGTAGTCATCTCCCACGAGAGCCACAACCACCCCAGCCAAGTCCTGCCCAATGAAGGCGCAGCAACCGGCATCGGCGGCATCGTACGCGATGTCAACTGCATGGGTGCGACCGTTGTCGCCACCGCAGATCCCCTGCGCTTCGGAAATCCCTACGGCCCCAAGGCCAACAAGGTGCGCTGGGTGGCAGAAGGTGTGGTGGACGGAATCTGGCAGTATGGTAATGCTCTGGGCGTTCCCAACATGGGCGGAGACATCGTCTTCAATGATAGCTTCGATGATAACTGCCTGGTCAATGTCGTCTCTATCGGCATCGTGCGGCGCGATCAGATCATCCGCTCCCGCGCTCCGCCTCTGGCAGGCGAGAAGGGCTACGATGTCATCTTGATCGGTAAGCCTACCGATTCCTCCGGCCTGGGCGGTGTCACCTTCGCCTCTGAGGCTCTGCGAGAGGAGGACGAGGAGACCAACCGCGGCGCTGTGCAGATCCCTGATCCATTCCTCAAGAACGTGCTCTTCAAGGCCAACGACGATCTCTTCAAGCTCGTCCGCGAGTCGGGCGTCGAGATCGGCTTCAAGGACCTGGGCGGTGGCGGCTTTACCTGTGCCACATCTGAGATGGGCTCCTCTGGGGGCTTCGGCATGGAGATCAATCTGGATGATATGCATAAAGCAGCTGATTTCCCAGCCGAGGTGCTGAGCATCGCTGAGACCCAGGAGCGATTCCTGATAATATCCCCTCTGGAACTGCGCGAGAAGATCCTCAAAATCTACAACGAGGACTGGGATCTGCCCAACGTCTACGAGGGCGCCAGGGCCAGCGTTGTAGGAAAGATCAATACCGGTGACCGATTCACGGTTAGCTACAAGGGTGAGATGGTCTGCGATGTGCCTATCAAGCACCTCACAGAAGGCATCCGATACAATCGTCTGGAGTTGCCGCGCACCATCCGCGTGGAAGAACCGGATGCGTCAGAACCGGCGGACTACAATGATGTGCTGCTAAAAATCCTGAGGTCGCCCAATATCGCCTCTCGAGAGCACGTCTACCGCTACTATGATACGGAAGTCATGGGCAGCGCCGTGATCCGGCCAGGCGAGGCAGATGCCGGCCTGATTGCGCCGGTGCGAGGCGAGAAGTTTGGCGTTGCACTGGCCGTCGATTCCAATCCCTTCTACGGGCGCATCAGCCCCTACTGGGGCGGGGCGACAGCCGCAGCAGAGGCCATGCGAAATGTGGCCGCTATCGGCGCGGTTCCATCGACTCTCACCGACTGCCTGAATTATGGCAATCCTGAAAAACCGGAGGCATTCTGGGAGTTTAGGGAGGGCGTAAAAGGCCTGGCTGAATCCTGCAATAAGCTCTACCTCAAGGGTTACGAGGACCAACAGCAGCCTGTTCCCATTGTTTCCGGCAACGTCAGCTTCTACAACGAATCGCCTGATGGATCTGTAGACCCGTCGCCAGTGGTGGCCTGCGTGGGCATCATGAAAGACTTCTCCAAAGCCATCACCATGGATCTGAAAAAGGCCGGCGACAAGCTCTTCCTCATCGGTCCCAGGTTTGACGAGCTGGGCGGCTCCGAGTACTACCAGACAATTCTGGGAGTGACTGGCGCTAATGTGCCCATCGTTCGCTTCGACCTGGAGAGGAATATGATCTATGCAGTCATCGATGCCATCGACGAAGGACTCCTGGCCGGCGCGCACGATATCTCCAATGGCGGCCTGGCAGCGAGCCTTTGCGAGATGGCTCTCACCCGGCCGGCTAGGTTTGGATTCGAACTGGATTTGGACAGAGTGCAGGGCGGCGACAATTGCATGAGATCTGACAAACTGCTGTTCTCCGAATCCTCCGGCTTCGTCCTGGAGGCAAAAGCCGGCAGCGAGTCCCGGCTGATTGAGCTTTTGAGGAGATATGATCTGGAGCCGATGCAAATCGGCACAGTGACAAGCAAGAGACGGATTGTGATGTCAAGAGCAGGCGAGTGTTTAGCTGATCTGGACCTGGACGAGGCGAGGAATGCTTGGATGTCTGGCCTTGTGGAGGCGATGAGATGAAGATAGCTGTTTTGCAGTTCCCTGGAACGAACTGTGAGTTTGAGACGCTGGTAGCCGTGAAAGCTGTGGGCATGGATGGCGAGCTCTTTCGCTGGAACCGGCCTGCCGGCGAGCTATCCGGTTTTGATGGATTCGTCATACCAGGTGGCTTTTCCTATCAGGATAGGATTCGGGCCGGAGTAATAGCCTCCAAAGAGCCGGTCATGAGCGCCTTAAAAGAAGAAGCGGGCAAGGGCAAACCCATCCTCGGCATCTGTAACGGCTTTCAGATTCTGGTGGAGACGGGACTACTTCCCGGCAAGAGCAAAGGATACGAGAAAGAGAGCGACAAAGTTGGCTGCATAGGTAGCAGCAGCAACAAGGCATCTCTGCATGTGGATATGGCTTTAGCCCAAAATGTGATGGTCTCCCATGGAAAGATTGTACGGCGGGGCTACTACTGTGATTGGGTCAACCTTCGCCATGAAGCGCCATCCAAGAGATGCAGCGGCTCATTTGCCATTGAAAGAGGAGCGCTGCTCAAGATCCCGATCGCCCATGGCGAAGGAAATCTGGTCACAACCACTCCTGGATTAATAAAGAAGCTCAACGACGATGGACAGGTGGTCTTCCGCTACTGCGATAAGAACGGACGAATCATAAACGAGTTTCCATTCAATGTAAACGGCAGCACGGAAAGCATTGCCGCCATCTGCAATGAGCAGGGGAATGTTCTAGGCATGATGCCTCACCCGGAGAGGGCCTTTTTCGCCTGGCAGCTTCCTGCCTTCGATCCGAGAAAGCAGCGGACCGATGAGCCCGGTCCTGGCAGAAGAGTATTCGAATCCATGAAGCGCTATATCGAGGTGAACGCATGAGCACGAACCAGAAGATCAACCTGCGCGTCTGGCTTAAAATACCCGATGCCGAGGCGGCCACCGTTAAGAACACGCTCGTCCGGCGTCTGGGCTATAAAAATGTCCTGGCCGATGTCAAGAAAGAACGCTTGTTTTCCATCGAGGTAGATTCCGGAGACCCGGCTGAGCTGGCCAAGAGCTTTGCCAAAGAGCTGGTCAACGAGAATAAAGAGAGCCACATAGTTCTTGTCGATGAGCTCAAGTTTGAGGAGGGCTATGTGCCGGTCAAGGTCGCCCTACATATCGAGGATGGTGAGGCCATCTCCGTCCGGGAGCGGCTGCGCAGCCGTCTGGGCTTTGAGAATGTGGTGGATGTGAAGAAGGCTACCGTCTGGAAGCTCTACTTCGATACGCTCAAGCCGGAAGCGGAGATGGCAGCCAGGGAGATTGCCGAGCGGCTGCTCATCAACCCACATAAAGATAGCTACGAGATAATGAGCTAATCGCTTTTATTGAATGACTGGGCTGCATAAGCCCTACTCATTTTATTAAATCTTAATCCAGTTGCACTACACCCAGGGCAAAGGGCAATATATCCAGCGCAGTCAGAGCGATTACCGCTGCCATCCAGTAGAGAGGCCTATTGAAATACCAGGTTCTGCTTGTGCGGGCATAGATGTAGGCAATATAAGGTAGAAGGGGCACGAAGGAGATCAGAGGATGAGGCTCCAGCTTCAAGATGAAAGAGAAGATATAACCCTGACAAAGGAGACAGACAACAGTTACCAGCCCGACTTTGGCTTGGTTGTTAATTCTCATAAATCCCGTTCTCTGCATTCCCCATTAATAAGTCTTTCATGGCATCATCTTTAGCGGCTATTTATCGCCTCAGTACAGATAGCAGATCCTTAAGAGATGAGGCATTGAGCACATCCTTCTTCTCTAGCCATGCCCGTCTGGCAACATTCACCCCGTATTTCATATTGAGAAGCTGCTTTGCATCGTGGGCATCGGAGTTGATGCATAGCATTACACCCATCTCTTTAGCGGCTTTGGCATTGATATCATTCAGATCCAGTCGGCTGGGATGGGAATTTATTTCCATGACAGTTTTCGTTCGGGCCGCCGCCCTTAAGACCGCTTGCATATCCACTTCATAGGGCTCACGCTGATCGATGATCCTTCCGGTAGGGTGAGCAATGATATCCACATTCTCGTTTTCAATGGCCGAGATCAGCCTTCCGGTTATGGCTCTCTCCGTCTGCTGCAATCCCATGTGTACGGAAGCCACCACTACATCACACCTGGCCAGGAGATCATCGGAATAGTCCAACCGGCCGTCAGCCTTGATATCCACTTCAGTTCCTGCCAGGACGGTGAAATCCGTCCCTTCTAGCTCCAGCTCCTTATTGACAGCAGCTATGGCCTCGATCTTCTGCTCCAGCTTCTCGGGGTCCAGCCCCCCTGCTATGCCAACCGAGGGAGAATGATCGCAAAGAGCGATATACTCGTATCCCAAAGCCTGTGCAGCATGGGCCATATCCAGGATGGAAGCCCTGCCATCCGACCAGTCGCTGTGAACATGAAGATCGCCGCGCATGTCCTTTGGCTCCAGGAGCCTGGGCAGCGTCCCTCGCAAGGCCGCCTCAATCTCGCCACGGTCTTCTCTCATCTCCGGTGCAATGTAGGGAAGACCTATTGCGGCGTAGACATCCTCCTCTCGATCATAGAACAGGTCCCGGCTGTCAGTCAGGCGCGTTAGAGAGTATTCGCTCAGAGAATAGCCCCTATTCAGGGCGAGCTGCCGCAGCCGGACGTTATGCTCCTTGGAACCTGTAAAATACTGCAGAACTGTTCCAAAAGATTGGTGCTCTACTATTCTCAGGTCCACTTGAATAGTCTCCTGCACGATGACGCTGGCCTTGGTTGGGCCCTGAGCCAGTACCTCCTCTACCAGAGGCATGCGCACGAAAGCAGAGACGATCTCTTCCGGCCGGCTGGCGGTAGCCAGTATGTCGATGTCTCCGACGGTTTCCCGCGCCCGGCGAAAGCTGCCTGCCGCAGTGATATGCTCCAGGCCTCCCATGCCACGCAGATAGGCCAGAATATTATTGACAATAGGCTCTGCAGTGCTGTAGAGAATGCGAGTGCTGCGCTTTTTGTATCTTTCAATGGACTTTAAAATGTTTGCTTCGCGCGTCGGCCCCATTCTGGGAAGTCTTCGGATGCGATGCTCCCTAGCTGCAGTCTCCAGCTCCTCCAGGTTGGTTATGTTCAGCTTCTCGTGCAGCATAAAAACGGTCTTGGGGCCCAGGCCGGAGATCTGAAGAAGCTTTACCAGTCCGGGAGGTGTCTTGGCCAATAGCTCCTGATGAGCCTCTATCCTGCCGGTTTTGAGATACTCCTCCACCTTCTGGGCAATGGCCTTTCCCACACCGGGAATGGACTGCAATCTCTTTTCCCGGCAAACCAATGAGATGTCCTCCGGCAAAGATTCGATGGCTCTGGCGGCTTTGCTGAAGGCGATGATCTTGAAGCGGTTCTCGGCATGTAGCTCCAACAGCTCTGCCATCTCGTAAAGAAGGCCGGCAACCTCGCGGTTTTTCACGGGGGAGGATCTGCAGGGATAGGTAATAATATTTTCTCGTCTTATCTGCCGTGCAGGACATAGGAATCTTGCTCTAGTCGGATGGCCATAAGTCAGATCAGAATCTATGATAAGTATTATAGTAGATCCGCATATCAGTTTCTGTATGGTATATATCCAATTAATCCAAACCGCTTAAGTGTCTCAGTTGCTACTTGATGAATGAAAATAGGCCCAAACGCCCCCGCTACCTGGGAGGGAGAGCAGGGAGGATTTGAGCCATATCTTTTTCATAGCTATAATAAATAAAAGCCTTGCGGTTAACAACCTAGACAAAAACTCGAAGTTATTGACACGTGGACATTTGATAAACGCTTCCGATTACGTTAATATCTTCAGAAGATAGATTTGATTACAATCGTAATTAATTTTTAAAAATATAACGGCAACATCTATGGATGCGTTGCTAGCATCATTGTGATGCGGGCTCTGATGCTATGAGGCATTAGGCGAACCTGGATCAAAAGAAGGTCTAGGTTCGCAATTTTGGGCACTCATGTTCTAATTTGCGCCAAGCATACCTTCCGCGGTTCCTATCCATGTCTCGCCTTTGGTTGAAAACGCCTTGTATTCACCAGAGGCTGAGTTAGCGCTCAGATTGAGGGTGAGTCGGTAAAGGTTTACAATCCCGGAAGATATCACATCCAGACGGAGCTTATCCGCGGAAATTGAGCCAGAAGCCAGGACCTTCAAGGTATCGCCGCCATCATTTATATTGCCCATTCCAAGAACTGTACTCTCCGATTGGAAAAGGCTGAGGGCCATAAATCGATTCTTGCTGTCCCTAAGCCGAAAGGACCAGTTTCCTGCCACGCCAGCTGCCGACGAAACGATAGTCTCCGGTGACAATGCGACTTTGGCCTGACTTGAGCTTGAGGCACCTGAGCTTTCAATGCTTTCGCTTACGGTACTTGCTGTTTGATAGGAGAGTGCCTCGCCGGTGCTTGCTGAACTTCGTGCCTCCTGCGGATTGGTGCCGCTTCCGGAAAGCTTGCCGGGAATGGTGAAATTGATGCCTCTCTCCTCGCTCCACAGCTTCCTTGATGCCTGGGGATTTTCCGGAATACCGTTATTAAAAACGTAGATGCCATTGCTGGCATCGATGAGCTCATCCGCGGATAGTCCCGATCCACCATCTATGATGGCGCAGGCATTGATTGCAAATAATGCAGAGATCGTCAGCGCCAATGCTACTAGAAAATCAAATTTACTGGATTTCAT
>JAQTXY010000287.1 GCA_028688535.1 Methanothrix sp.
GCCGATGCAGCAATCGTTTGCACATCCCAATAGCTGTCATTGAGAGCCAGGATCAATGGACCAATGGCTCTGCTATCGCTGAGATTGCCGAGAGATTGGGCAGCGCCCATTCTGACATCACTATCGCTATCACTGAGAGCCTGAATCAATGGGCCGACTGCTCTGCCATCACGAAGAAGGCCGAGAGACTGGGCCGCACTAGATCTTACATCGCTGTCGGTATCATTGAGAGCCAGAATCAACGGACCAACAGCTCTGCTATCATTGAGAATGCCCAGAGCACCAGCGACACCCTCTCGCACATTGATATCACTATCGTTAAGAGCCTGAATCAGAGGATTAAAGGCTCTTGTGTCTCCCAGTGCCCCAAGAATTACTGCAGCATACTCTCGGACATAGCCATTCTCATCCATAAGAGCCTGGATCAACGGATCGACTGCCTGGCTATTATTGAGATTGCCCAGAGCGAGAACTGCATACTGCCGAACATAGCTGTCCTCATCTCCAAGAGCTAGGATCAGAGAATCAACGGCCCTGGGATCTTTGAGATCAACAAGAGCCTTGGCAGCATAGACCCTTGCCTGTACATTCTCATTCTTAAGAGCCGCAATAAATGGACGGGCATCTCCTATCTCAACCAGAGCCGATGCTGCACTCTCTCGGACATACCAATTGCTATCATTGAGAGCTAAAACCAGTGGATCGATAGCTTTTGGTTCTTTGATATTGCCCAGAGCCAATACCGCATCCATCCTTGCCTGATCTGAGGAACCTGAAGATCAATGAACTCCTGGCAACGGCCTCATGGCGGATTTTTAGACTATGAGGAGCTGAACGTCATCATATCCAAATAAGGATTTAAAGCTTATTATCGATCGAACAATCTCTGATGTCTTGTAGCTGATGAGAATAAGTCTTAAATATAGCTTAAAAAATTATCAACTATTATGAACAAATTATATTTGCAGCGCTTGAAATCTACCATGAGGGGAGCAATTGTGAAGCGATCCCGAAGGAAATCAGCTATGGGTGTGATATCATCGCAAGGTATTCAATAGAGGTCCATAACCTAACTAAGAAGTTTTTAATAAATCGAGGGCTGCTCGATTTTGTTACTCATCCGCTCAATAAAGATGAGATTACATCCCTGGAAATGATCAATTTGCAGGTACGAGAGGGTGAAGTATTCGGTTTACTCGGACCGAATGGTGCCGGGAAGACAACACTAATAAAAATATTATGCACCTTGATTTTTCCGAGTGCCGGGATGGCAAGGGTGAATGGATATGATGTATTAAAGGAGAGTAAAAAGGTCAGAGAATCAATCGGTTATGTCACCACAGATGAACGAAGTTTTTACTGGAGGCTTACCGGCCGGCAAAATCTAGAATTTTTTGCCAATCTTCACAACTATTATTCTTCCCAGGCCCGAGAAAGAGTCTCGGAGCTGCTGGAGATCGTCAACCTGGAAAATAGAGCAGATGATCCGTTTCTAAGCTACTCTGCCGGGATGAAGCAGCGCCTGGCCATAGCCAGAGGGCTGATCAACGACCCGCGGGTTCTCTTCATGGATGAGCCGACAAGGAGCCTTGACCCTAAAGCTGCTCAGAGTGCCAGGGACTTCATCAGCAGTTACATAGTCAGAGAGCAAGAGAAAACCATATTCCTTTCCACACATAACCTGAGCGAAGCCGAGCAGCTCTGCAACAGAATTGCCATCCTTGACGAAGGGAAGATAAAAATTGCCGGCAGCCCTCAGGAACTAAAGAGCGGCCTTGGCAGCGATTCTACATTGAGCGACGTCTTCTCATCCTACTCAGGCCGGAGGCTGGAAGAAGAGATACTGTCGAAATCGTCTTTCATGAAAGAGATGCGCCATCGCCACAGAGGAGGATTTGGCGGAATGAGGGGGCGAGGAATGTGATACTGAAAAAGGCTTTCGCATTCATAAAGCGCAGCTATATGCTGCAGATGAGCTATAAATTGGAGTCTATTTTACGATTATTCTTCATGCTATTTAACATCTTAACCTATTACTTCGTTGCCAAGTTAGTAGGAACTGCAGGAGCTAAGTATCTTGAACCTTATGGGGGCGACTACTTCTCATTCGTACTGATCGGCATAGCTTTTTCCACATATCTGATGGTCTCGCTGCGAGGCTTCTCCGAGACCATACGAGATGAACAGATGATGGGGACTTTAGAAGCCATGCTCGTGACCCCTACAGATACGGCAACGGTGATAACCTTTTCATCACTGTGGAGCTTCATTTTTGCCTCCATCAGAGTTTTGCTATATCTCTTAGTAGGCATTCTCCTGGGCGTGAACATGACAAATGCAAACCTATTGGGTGCATTAATCATCCTCATTCTGACAATATTAAGTTTCAGCAGCCTCGGCATATTGGCGGCGAGCTTCATCATGATCTTTAAGAGAGGGGATCCCATCAATATGATGTTCATGAGCACATCAGAACTCTTCGGAGGTGTATTCTTTCCTATCGAAGTGTTGCCCTGGTGGCTGCAGAGCATCTCTCATCTCTTTCCCATGACCTATTCGCTGAGCGGCATGAGACATGCACTCCTGCAGGGATATTCATTGCATGATTTGCTCCCGGAAATATCCACATTGGTCATTTTCTCCTTAATTCTTCTGCCTCTGAGTCTATTCATTATCAGATTCGCCGTAAAAAGAGTTAAGGAAGAGGGAACGCTGGTTCAATATTGAAGCGAATCTATCTCTAATTTTTTTGCATACCCCAATCAAAGAGAACGCCTCTTATGTTTGGTTTAAATCTCGACCATTTAGCATGGAATACTCTTAAATAGTATGATATTTCTACAATATTTTAATATCAAATCGCATATTCAGTAGATTGAGGCGTTAAAAATTAGATTATGCATATATGGTGATCTTGGTGAACAAAATCCACATAGTATTAGCTTCGCTCCTCTGCCTGTTCCTCTATACAGTTCCATCTGTATGGGGCGATGAAACGCTCAGGATATTCGGGAACGCAAATATGGATCAAACCATCGACGAAAAAGATATAGCTTATGTAGAAGATATTATCAGCGGCAAGAGCCAAAAGATGGAGTTTGCTGATGCTAATAATGACGGAAAGGTCGATGCTCAGGATATTGATCAAATCCAGGCCCTAATTGACGACAATGCTAAAGCGATAACAGTTAAGGACGCTGGAAATAGGGTAGTAACCGTAAAACTGCCGGTTAACCGTTTCATCTCTGCAGATTACCGCACAACCGAGCCTATGATAGCAATTGGCGCCGGAGATAAGATTTGCGCCGTTGACACGACTTTTCATGAGAGAATGGCGGAATTTGGGCTCGCCGATAGGCCGGAAGTAGCAGTCCATGCCGGCGAAGTTAATTACGAGCTGATTTTGAAGATGCAATCCGACCTGGTATTGGTTGCGACCAGCAAGGCATCTACTGCAAATGATACTTCTGAGAAACTCAAAGGATGCCCGGTCATTGCCATCAGTCCCACCAATAGGAAATCAATAATCCCAGATTTGAGACTTCTGGGCTATGTATTGGGAGAACGAGATGGATCGGAGAGGCTGATCAGCTGGATAAAGGAGCATGAAGGCATTGTAGAAGACCGTGTTAAAGATGTCCCGCCGTCAGAGTATCCTACATTCTATTATGAATCCCAGGCCGACCAAAAACTATGGTTCGCTTACACACCGGTTGGCGGAAATATCTTTGATGGATGCGCAGCCAATAATATCGCATCAACGCTTGGGTCC
>JAQTXY010000288.1 GCA_028688535.1 Methanothrix sp.
GGTCCGCCATAACCTGGAGCTTGGGGCAGTGGAGATCCTTCTCCTCTCTGAGGATCTGAGAAAGACGCGAGCCAAGATCGAATGCACCAGCAGAAGCTGTGACTTCTCTATGTATCAAACTCGCACTACATCAACTGCGCCCTTAGGCAACTGTCTTAAGTGTGGCGCGGCTCTAACCATGACAGAAGAAGAAGACATAGTCTCCGAACTATCAAAACTGGCAGATCAGAGCAAAGCAGAGGTCAAGATCATCTCCACGGAGTTTGAAGAGGGTGAGCAGCTTTACAAGGCCTTTGGCGGTATTGCTGCCATCCTCAGATACAAGACCAGCCATATCTAGAGGCGATAAGAACGATTGAGGTTACTATTTGCTCATCGGTTCGGCCCACGGAGCGGGTGGAGAAGGTCGTATCAGCCATTGAGAACATCTTTCCCGGCCTGATCATGGACATTCGTGCCGACAAGATCGAGGCCTACAACGGCCCAGATAGCCTGAAGATGCTGCATGAGCTCTTAAGAAGGCAAAAGATTCTGGACACCGCTCGAAAGGTATTGCTGCGCGGATTGGTGGGCAATGCTACCGCATTCCAGCTCAGCAAGCAAGCCGCATTGATGGGAGTTGTGAGCTTTCCTCCGGAAGAGGAGGCTTTGGGGTCATTGCATGTGCAGATTACGGGAGGCGAGAGCGTTATCAATTGGCTGGCGCCCGAGACCGAGAATGGCATACCGGTCAGAGAGGTTGACCTGAGAGAGATCGTAAAAGCTATGCAGGAAGGAGCAGATGTTTAGCTTCTCCTCAAGCAAACTGGTGGACAGGCCCTTTGACTGGGCCTATCAATTGAAAGATCTGGGTTACAGCGGCTGGGAGATCGTAAACGAAGGAAAGCAGAAGCTAACGCGAGAAAACCTGGCCGAAGCAAAACAGATTGTCGATACGACGGATCTTATTATCACCATTCACTTGCCCTACTCCGACCTTAATCTGGCCTCCGTGAACCAGCCCATCTGGGAGGAGACGGTGCGGCAGATGAAAGAGTGCCTGGATCTTGCCGGTGATTTTGCCCGTCTGGCTGTGCTTCATCCCGGCCATTTCTCGCCGCTGGGAATGCATATGCCCGATACAGCTTGGTCGCAGAGCGTCCTGGGCATCCAACAGATCTGTGATCATGCCCAGAATCTGGACATGAGAATTGCCGTGGAGAACATGGTTAACATGCCTGCTATTTTAGGACGCCGACCGGAAGAGGTTATGGGGATAATCGAGACCGTGGACCGGGATAATGTGGGCTTTATTTTTGATGTGGGCCATGCCAATACTAATGGAAATGTAGAGGACTTCTTGCATCTTGCAGACAAGATGATTCATACTCATGTGCATGACAATCACGGAGAGAGAGACGAGCACTTGCCGGTTGGAAACGGTACCGTACCCTGGAAGAAAGTTGCCACGGCTTTCAAGGATTATAAAGGCCGCATCGTCACAGAGTCCCGCTCTTTAGAGGAGGGGCAAAGATCCGTAAATCGCTTGAAGAGGATGATGAACCTCGACTAGAGACACATGATTGAGATACATATGTCAATCTTTGATAATCTATCCAAAAGCATGTTGGACGGCTTTGACTGCAAAGACAAAGCCCGGGAAGAGGCCTACCGCCTCTCCCGCAAGGTTATTCGCCTCTGCTCATCCTCCATCCGGTCTGTGCACAGGGATGACCTGGTCCTGGCAGAAAAGCTCATCAGCGAAGCAGCCATCGATCTGGAGCGAATTCGGGAGGTGCTGTCGGATCATCAGGATGTACGCTACGCCGGATTTGTGGACGGAGCTGAGCAGGAATACGCGGAAGCCAGGTGTGTCTATTCCATAATCACATGCCGCCGGATCCTGACCCCAGATGATGTGGGTGTTGAAAGCGTAAACTATCTGGCCGGCTTGGGAGATGTGACAGGAGAGCTGCGTCGTCATATTCTGGACCTCATTCGTGCCGGCAGAGCAGCGGAAGGCGAGTACTTCCTGGGCGTCATCGAGGAGATTTATTACCTGCTCATGCTCTTTGATTATCCGGATGCTATAACCCGCGGCCTGCGTCGCAAGAGCGACCTGGCCAGGAGCATGCTGGAGAGGACGCGCGGAGACCTCACAAATGCTCTGGAGCTGGCCAAGATGCAGGAATCACTCTGCAGTTTCCGTGAGCAGTCCAAAAAAATAGAGGGTAATAGAATAATAGAATAACAGAGTTGTCTTTGTGGTGAGGGTGATATTAAGCTCTAATTTCACACATCTACCTAAAAACCGAACCATAAAGGCACAAAGCCACAAAGAACGCACAAAGAAAAGACCAATTTCCTGGAGCTACAAAGCATGAAGTTCGATCCCGGCATTATTAAAGAGGCTGCCAAAGAAGATTTTGATAAAGCTTGGCAGCAGGGGAGGGAGTATCTCGGCAAGCCTTCCCTAAACGATAAATATCCCAGAAATAGCTATTCTTTCGGGACAGTGCACCCCATATTCGACACCGTTCAGAAGCTTCGAGAGGCCTACATTCGTCTTGGCTTTTCCGAGGCCATGAACCCGGTGATGGTTGATGCATCGGATGTTTACCGCCAGTTCGGTTCGGAGGCTCTGGCTGTGCTGGATCGCTGCTTTTACCTGGCCGGTCTGCCCCGGCCGGATATCGGCATGTCTGATGAGAGGATCACTCAGGTAAACGCCCTTTTGGGCAGGGAGATTTCCGGAGAAGAGGCGGAGGCCCTGCGCCAGATTTTGCATGGCTACAAGAAGGGCAAGGTGGAAGGCGATGACCTTGTGCAGGAGATCGCTGCAGCTCTCGGAGCGCACGATGCTCTCATCTCCGTCGTCCTGGAGAAGGTCTTTCCTGAGTTTCGGGAGCTGAAGGCCGAGGCAACTACGCGCACTCTGAGAAGCCACATGACCTCGGGATGGTTTTTGTCGCTCTCCAATCTTCATCACCGCAGCAAGCTGCCGCTCAAGCTCTTTTCTGTGGACCGCTGCTTCCGGCGGGAGCAGGCAGAGGATGCGGCACGGCTGATGAGCTACTATTCGGCAAGCTGCGTGATCATGGGCGAAGAGGTAAGCGTCGAGGATGGCAAAGCAGTTGCCGACGGTCTGCTCAGCCAGTTTGGCTTTGAGAAGTTTCAGTTCCGGCCGGACGACAAAAGAAGCAAGTACTACACCCCTGGAACGCAGATCGAGGTCTATGCCTACCATCCAGGTCTGGTCGGCTCGGCGACAAAGTACACCAGTGGATGGGTGGAGGTGGCCACCTTTGGCATCTACTCGCCCACCGCTCTCTCGCAGTACGACATTCCCTATCCGGTCATGAACCTGGGGCTGGGTGTAGAGAGGTTGGCCATGATTTTGCATAACTCTCAGGATATGCGGGCTCTTTCCTATCCGCAGTTCCAGACCAATTGGGCTTTGACAGCGCGGGAGATGGCGCAGATGATATCCGTCGAGAAGCTGCCCACAACGCCTGCCGGTCAGGCCATCGCTGATGCTGTAGTGGCCGTCTCAACGGAGCATGGGGAGACACCCTCACCTTGCGAGTTTGCTGCCTGGGAGGGGGAGCTCTTCGGTAGAAAGATCAAGGTATCGCTGGTCGAGCCTGAGGAGAACACCAAGCTGTGCGGCCCGGCTGCCCAAAACGAGATTGTGGTTCATAAGCAGAACATCATGGGCATCCCCCACACCTCCCGCTGGGAGGAGGCTTTTAACGAGGGCGTGACCACGGGCAT
>JAQTXY010000289.1 GCA_028688535.1 Methanothrix sp.
GAAGTTCTCCTGCAGCTTTTCATCGGTGTAAGGCGCAACCCCCAGCGTCCAGACATGGATCAGCTCGGCATCGAAGAACGCCTTGGGATGGTTCTTGACGTAGTTCACCAGAGCCATAGCCAGATACTGTGGCTCGCCGCAGCCCGTGCCGATGAAGATGCGATCGCCGGCATGGATATGTGAGAAGATCTCCTCCTCTGATGCGAACTTCTCGGGATAAATCTTCCTAAACTCTTCCAGGAGCTTCTTGTCTTTCATAGCAATTTCTTGAAGAAAAAGATACTATCCGATTATCATAAAACTATCGGTCGTATGTGATGTACTAAGAAAGAGCTAAGAGCGTCCCCGCAAGAAATCTACAGAATTTATCCCGCATTCATTTGAGTTGTCCATTAAACAATAAACTTTAAAGAATCTACAGATCACCATTGATAATAAAATAAAGAGACGAAGGACAAATATACAATGAATACGAACTATTCTCGGGTGAAAAGAATGAAGGCCCTAACAATTCTGCTCGCTGCCATCTTCATGATCATGGCATGCATAGCACCGGTTTATGCCGATGACGATGAGGCCGATGAGAATGAGGCAGGCGAAGGAGGCTCAGGTGATGACGAAAAAGAAAATAGCGTTCCCGGATTCGAGTTCGCATTTGCCAGCGGCGTGCTAATTGCTGCGGCGCGATTCCTCAGGTCCCGGGCTGGCATAACTGTCTGACTTGACAATTCGAAATCCGCAATAGCCAAGTCTAAAATCCTAGCAATCTTTTTCCCAGAAGAATCGAAACTGTTAAGGTCTATCTGCTGCAAAAGAGTGCTCATGACTTTTGCATTCTTTCCTGCAGTGGATCTGCGTGGCGGCAAGTGCGTACAGCTCATCGGCGGCGTGCCCGGCACCGAGGTTGTTGCCCTGGACAACCCTCTGGCCCAGGCGGAGCGCTGGGTGGCAGAGGGAGCGGATCATCTACATATCATCGATCTGGATGGGGCTATTTTGGGAAAACGAGTCAACGCATCCATCTTGAGCCAGATTGTCAAAGAACTGGACCTGTTTATTCAGGTAGGAGGCGGCATCCGCACCGAGGAGGATGTCTCGACCATCCTGGATCTTGGAGTGGATCGGGCAATACTGGGAACCGCCGCCCTGAAAGATCCGGATATGGTCTCTCGCCTCGCCGATCGTCACGGCCCGGAGAGAATTATGGTAGCCCTGGATGTAAAGAAAGGAGACGTGACCACAGAGGGCTGGCAGAGGACTCTGGGAAAGAAAGCTGTAGAGCTGGGCCGGCTCTTTGAGGAGAAGGGAGCCGGATCCATTCTCTTCACCAACATCGATGTAGAAGGGCAGCAAAAAGGCATCGATCTGCAGCCGACACGCGACCTTGTCCAAGCCCTGAAAATCCCGGTAGTGGCCGCGGGTGGCGTTACAACCATAGAAGATGTCCTGGCCCTGCGAGAGTCAGGAACCGCTGGAGCGGTGGCTGGAACTGCCATCTACACCGGCAAGCTCTCCGTGCGGCAAACTCTGCAGGCATTGCAAGCCCGGAATGCGACAACATAAGGAAGGATCAGGTGAAAATCATGAGAAAAGGGGAAGCAACGGGAGTGTTTCGCGAATGCAGGGCCAGAGCCTGCCTGGACCTGGACGGCTCAGGCAAGGCCGTAGTCGATTCTGGATCGGGATTTCTGGATCACATGCTCACAGCTCTGGCTCGGACAGCTCTGTTGGACCTGACGACCCAGGCTGAGCCGGGCTTTTATAAAACACAGGCCCTGGGCGAAGCCATGGGCCTTGCTCTGAACGAGAGCCTGGGAGAGCGCAGTGGGATTCGCCGTTATGGCTCCTCCTCAGTTCCCATGGATGAGGCCCTGGCCGATGTAGCTCTGGATTTCAGCGGTCGGCCCTATCTGGTCATGACAGGAGAGTTTCAGAGCGAGAGGATCGGCGACTTGGAGGCCCAGCTCTTGCAGCCATTTTTAGAGGCGCTTTGTGTCGGCGCTAGGCTCACTTTGCACGTGCGCTTCTACGGCGAGAGCGATCATCATAAGGCAGAGAGCATCTTCAAGGCTCTCGGCTTTGCCATTCGTGAGGCGGTAACGAAAGAGGGTACGGGTGTTCCCAGCACCAAGGGTGTGATCTAGCGATTTGTCGACGATTTTGGAAAAAAAGGTAGCAGGGTATCCGCAACAATCAAACGCATGGCAGCCAGTCAACGCTTATGGCTCCGCATGTTGAGTTTCCCCAGAGCTGGATGAACTTCTCTATGGAGAATACACCAGTCAGGTCTTCGACTGACCTACCATACTCAGCATGGCGACCCTTGAGCTGATCATCCGCATCAGGATCTCTGGAAATCCAGCCGATGTGGGCAACGCCAATGACGTTGCTGTTCAAGTTGGCCTCAAGGACGCCAGTACAGCATGCAGGGCAGGGTGATAGCATTGTTACAGGCCATGTTATAATCTGCCTGGGCCATTGAGGCCATTGAATTGATGCGTCATCTGCTTTCTGGCTTAAATTGAGATTGGAGTATCCTCTGGTTTTGACTTCGGTGCTCTTTTGTAAATGCTCCGCATGGGTGTACATCTCAGTGAGAACTGCACCAATCCTGTAATTCTGCACACACAGCTTCTCAATCCACTTCTGGTCATATGAACCCGTCTGGTAAGAGACTGGCATGTACTCAAACTCAGCTTCCTTGGTGAAGTTGATGTAGTCCATGGGACAATGAATGCCGGTGGGCCATACACAACTACCTGTAATAAAAATATCATCGCCCTTTTTCAGTATCTCCCAGCTAATTGGAGTGTAGTCCCTTTTAAGCTGTCTATCAGCCTCAAGCTCAGTTCTCTCAGTGATGACGTTGCCTGAACCAGATTCCTTCTCTACCAGCTTCTCGCCGTTAAAGCCTGTCTGGGTAGAGATGATCATCTCCACATTTTTGTAGCCGACACCATTGACAGACGCCTTTTCGTACATGTAGTTGGCCGCTCCAGCCATGCCGATTAGCGCAATAACCAGTATAGCCAAAATAAGCAATCTCTTCATTTAATTCCCTCCTAGCAGGGATACCAACCGAACTGTATAGTATGTATCATATTTGAAAGTTATGAAAAAGATAGATTATAATTGGGTCAGAGATGTCCTCAGATCCTAGGTCTTGACATAAGCCGGCCGTTACCGTGATGGAGAGTTGGGGTGGAGGCCCCCAACTCTGAGGAATAAGCTCTTGAAAGGAGTGCTTGCTCCGACTTTGCTCAGGCTCTTGGCCTCACCTCCCAAATTGCAATGGAGGAGATAGATTATATGGAATTATTTGAGAAGAAGAAGGAAAATGTCGGACCGATGCAGAAGGCCTGAGAAATTGTATGAGCGGTGATTTACCGACAGGATGGAACACAATGAGATTCGATCATTTACCTTCTTATAGGAAGTAAGCCACAATGCAAACGTTATTAAACCTCCGGCGGAATGAGTATGGTGGCAGGGACGATATGCCGGGTATGATGCATTATATCGCAATAGATTATATTCGGAGTAGCCATTGGCGACAAGAACCGATGCTCTCGTTCTGCCATAAAGCCTGTCTGCTTACTTTCGGAGGATTCTAATTGTCTACAAAATTAGTGCCATCTCTTTGCCCCTACTGTGCAGTAGGTTGCGGTATGTATCTGGTAGTAGAGAAGGACAAAGCTATCGGCATTGAG